>CALLYN010000875.1 GCA_937858455.1 uncultured Kouleothrix sp. | reverse complement strand
GGCACCCCGCCGAGCGCCACGACGCGCGCGCCCACGGCGCCGGCGTGCTCGTGCCCGGCCGCCTGCACGAACAGCCCATCGCTGAACAGGTACAGTCGCAATGGGTAGCGCCCAAACCCGACCTTCGACTCGCCAGGGTCGCCCATGTCGAGGTAGGTGTGCCCGTCGCCAATCTGCGCGGCCAGCCGGGCAATCTCGACGATCACGGCGTGCGGCGCGAGCCCTGGTATGCGCTCGTCGAGCGCGGCGACGGCGGCCGCGAAGCGCTCGGGCGTGAGCGTGTGGAACAGGTTGGCGTGGCGCTTCGGCAGCTCGGCCGCGAGGTGGCGCAGATCGGCTCGCCAGGCCTCTGGAGCGATATGCTTGCTCATTGGCAGTTCCTCAGTCGCGCAGCTGCTTGCCCGTCAGGGCGATGAATACATCTTCGAGCGATGGCTCGGCCACGGCCAGGTGGCGGATGCGCCCGCCGCGCGCGCCGATCAGCTCGATCGCGCGCGGCAGCACGGCGCGGCTGCTGGGTGTGTGGATGGCCAGCGACCAGGCGCGCTCGTCGGGGCGGTAGCGCGCGATCGCGTGCTGCACCTCGGGCATATCGTTCAGCTCTTCGGCCAGGCGCGCGTCGAGATTTTCGACCTCAAGCTGCATCACGTCGAGCTGCTTGATCGAGCGCTTCAGCGCGGCCGGCGTGTCGAGCGCGATGATCCGCCCCAGGTCGATGATCCCCACCCGGTCGCACAGCTGGTCGGCCTCCTCCATATAGTGGGTGGTGAGCAGCACGGTGCGGCCCTCGCGCTTGATCTCGAGGATCAGCTCGCGCAGGTTGCGCGCCGACTGCGGGTCGAGCCCGATCGTCGGCTCGTCGAGCAGCACCACCGGCGGGCTGGCCAGCAGCGCCTTGGCGATCGCGATGCGCTGCTTCATGCCCGACGAGTAGCCCTCGACCGGGTCGTTGGCGCGGGCCGCCAGGCCCAGCCGCTCGAGCAGCTCGGCGACACGGCGCCTGGCCACGGGCGGCGGCAGGTGGTAGAGCGCGGCGAAATACTCGAGATTCTCGCGGCCGGTCAGCTTCCAGTAGATACTGCGCTCGCCGGTGAGCACCGCGCCCAGGCTGCGCCGCACCAGATCCGGCTGTGTCGCCACGTCGTGGCCATTGACGGTTGCCTGGCCGCCGCTGGGCTGCAGCAGCGTGGCGAGCATGCGGATGGTGGTGGTTTTGCCGGCGCCGTTTGGGCCAAGCAGGCCGAAGATCTCGCCCTGCTCGATGCCAAAGCTGACGCCCTCGACCGCCACGCGCTCTTCGACGGTGCGCTTGGCGAAGGGCAGCCAGCCGCCAAACGTGCGGCCCGGCGCGGCGACGCGCTTCACAAATACTTTGCGCAGGTCGCGCACGTCGACGATCAGCCGCGCGCCGTTGGCTTGAACCTGCTCGGCTTGCTGCGGTGTAGTGGACAGGGTAGCGTGCATGGTCTATGTTCCTCGGTGAACCACGCTGGCAACGAAGGCCAGGATGCGCGTGTAGTGTCGTGCCCTGCGCGCGAAACTTACGACTCGTAGGCGTATGGGTCGGCCTGCGGCGCGGCGGCCAGCTGCTGCCCGGCCAGCAGCACCAGCGCCAGCAGGCCGCCCGCCAGGTACAAGAGGCCAACCAGGTCGAGCAGCGGCACTATGCCAAGAATATCGCCAAAGGCGCTGGCCAGCGCCTGGCCCACCAGCGTCGCCAGGCCCAGCGCCGCGCCATACGCGCCGAACACGCGGCCGCGGTAGCGATCGGCGATGCTCTGCTGCAGCAGGGTGTCGATGCTGACGAACATGCCCATGATCGGCAGGCCCTGCAGCGCCTTCAGCAGCAGCACGGCCGGCAGCCACAGCGCGGGCGCGATCGGCAGCGCCGTGACGTTGACGTACGCCAGCACCAGCATGCCCAGCATCATGCCGCTCGCGCCGATCAGGTACGAGGTGCGCACCAGCCGGGCCATACGGCTGATCAGCAGGCCGCCGAGCAAGCCGCCCACCGCCTGGGCGCTGGCCAGCCAGCCGCGCTCGATTGCGCCGCCGTTCAGCACCTGCTTGAGCCACGGGAAGCCCAGCACGTTGACCAGGCCCTCGGCCACCATCGCAACCGCCATCACCGCGAAGATCGCGCGAACCGGGCCGCTGCGCGCCACCAGCGCCAGCCCTTCGGCCAGGTCGTGGCCGGCCTGGCGCCAGATCCGCCGGCCGGCCATAGGCTCGGCCGGCGCGCGCCGCTGGGTTACCAGCATCACCAGCCCTGCCGCCGCCAGAAATGAAACTATGTCGATGGCGACGACGCTGCCAAAGCCTAGCCATGCCATCGCCAGCCCGCCCAGCGGCGGCGCCACCAGCCGCATGATCTCCCAGTTGAGCGAGATCAGCGCATTGGCCTGGAGCAGCTGCTTCTCGCCCACCAGCAGCGGCACCAGCGCGCTCTCGGCCGGCATGAAGAACAGCGTGCAGGTGGTATGTAGAAATGCCGATACGTACACCAGCCACAGGTCGGAGGGGTCGCGCACCGGCAGCAGCAGCAGCAGCGCCGCAGCCGCGAGCAGGTTCGCGGCGATCATGGTCGTGCGGCGATCCCAGCGGTCGACGAACACCCCCGCCAGCGAGCCAAGCAGCAGGCGCGGCAGCGACAGCGCGATAAATGTGCCGCCGGTGGCCAGCGTCGAGCCGGTCAGGTCGTAGATGAACACCGGCAGCGCGATCAGCAGCGCCCAGTCGCCGGCGAAGGAGATCAGCCCGGCCAGCCACACCAGCGCGAAGTTGCGGTTGCGAAGCATCGCGATCATGTCAGTTCAGCTCGATCGCCCCGCCGCGCGGGCTTGAGACGGCCAGCGGTAGGCGCTCGGCATTGGCGTAGCGCAGAAGCCGCGCGCCCATGCTCAGCAGCGCGCGGCCAAGCGGCCGGGCGACGCGCCGGCCCAGGCCGTGC
>CALLYN010000874.1 GCA_937858455.1 uncultured Kouleothrix sp. | reverse complement strand
AACATAAGTCGTGCAATTGACGCTTTTGGTTGCGAATGGTACACTGCGCCCGCCTGGGCAGCTGCTATAGTGAGGCGCATGGCAGTGGCGTAACCAGGAGAGAACCTATGTTTACGACGGTGGATCATATTGGCTTCGCAGTGCGCGATATCGAGGACGCGATCGGCTTCTACTCGCAGGCGTTCGGCGTGTCGGAGTGGGAGCGCATCGCCATGCCCGAGCGATATATGGTCGTGGCGGCCACGCGCGTCGGCGGGATGCTGCTCGAGCTGATCGCGCCAACTTCCGAAGATGCCGCGTTTGCCAAGTACCTGCGCGAGCGCGGGCCGGGCATGCACCACGTGGCCTACCGCGTCGACGACATCGTCGCGGCGCTGGCCGAGGTGAAAGCGCGCGGCGTGCAGCTGATCGACGAGACGCCGCGGCCGGGCCTGCACAATACGCTGGTGGCCTTTCTGCACCCGAAAAGCTGCCAGGGCGTGCTGATCGAATTGGTGCAGCACCAGTAGTGTGTGGGTTCTGAGCTCGAAGCGCAAAACTGAGAGCCGGTTTGAAAAGCGGGAGTGCGAGGGCTGTGCCCCTCGCGCATCCCTTTTCTGGCGGGCCGCAGCCACATGTTTCAAACAGCCTCTTAACACTCAGACTGGTACAGTGTGCTCGCACAACTTCGCGGCAAAATAATTCTTTCCGCACTGCTGGGCCTTGGCGTCGTGGTGGTGCTGGGCCTGGCCAGCGACATTGGCCAGGTCGGCCAGAGCTTCGGCAGCTTCTCCTGGGCCACCCTGCCGGCGATCCTGGGCTTCACCGCGCTGAACTACCTGCTGCGCTGGCTGAAGTGGGATTTCTATCTGCGGCGCATGGGCATGGGCCAGGGCGTGAGCTACGGCGACAGTGCGCTGCTGTTCACGAGCGGCATGGTCATGGCCGTAACGCCTGGCAAGGTCGGCGAGGTGCTGAAGTCGTACCTGCTCAAGCGCCTGAACGGCACGCCGATCAGCGCCTCGGCGCCGATTGTGCTGGCCGAGCGCGTGACCGACGGGCTGGCCATGCTGCTGCTGATGGGCTTCGGGCTGACGCTCTACGCTCCGGCTCGGCCGCTGTTCTACCTGCTGCTGGCGCTGACCGTGGTCGGTCTGCTCATAGCCCAATCGCGCGCGCTCGTGGATCGCGTGCTGGCGCTGGTGCGCAAGCTCCCGCTGGGCGCGCGCGTGGCGCCGCGGCTGCTTACGGCCTACCTGAGCATGCGCGAGCTGCTGTCGTGGCGCATTCTGCTCATCTCCACGCTGATCAGCCTGGTGTCGTGGTTTGGCGAGTGCGTGGCCATGTACTATGTGCTGCGCGGGCTGGGCGTGCCGGCCTCGTTTCTGCTGCTCCAACAGGCCACCTTCGTATTCGCAGCCTCGACGCTGTTCGGCCTGGTGTCGTTTCTGCCTGGCGGGCTGGGCGTCTCCGAAGGATCGAGCACGCTGATGCTCGAGCGGCTCATCCCGCTGCCGGCCGGCCCGGCTACCACCGCGACGATCATCATACGCTTCTGCACGCTCTGGTTTGGCGTCACACTCGGCGCGGTGGCGCTGGCGCTCTTCAGCCGGCGCTACGGCGACGAGCGCGAGCCGGCCGCCGACCCCGCTGCCGGCGAGCCGATCGCCAGGTGAGCCCGGAAGCGCGGGCGAGCGGGAGCCTGGCAGATCGATCGCGCCTCGTGCTCTTAATTCAAACAATGTGAAAGCCATGCGACTATTGCGAACCCTGGCCTGCCTTGCCTTGCTCGCTTCCCTGCTGGCGAGCTGCGGCAGCACCACGCTGCTCTCGAACGTTGGCCCGGCCGCGCTCGAGCTGCGGCCAACCGGCAATGGCGAGAACGTACAGATCAGCTACACGATCGGCAAGCCGGCCCGCGTATCGGTATACTTGCAAGATGCCGCTGGCACGCGCTACACGCTGCGCGATAGCGAGCCGCGCCTGGCCTCGGCCGACGCCTACACGCTGTTTTTCGACGGCACCGCGCCCACGGGCGACCCGGTGCTGAAGCGCAAAGCGCTGCCCAGCGGCAGCTACACCTACACCGTGCAGGCCCAAGCCGACGACGGCGAGCACGCCGAGGCGCACGGCACACTCACGATCGGTGGCGTCGACGCCAAGCCACCGCTGATCGAGGATCTGGTAGTCTTCCCCGAGACGATCTCGCCGAATGCCGACGGCATCGACGACATCGCCGAGATCACCTACCAGCTGCCGGTGTCGGCCACTGTCGACATCACCTTCACCGCGCCCGACGGCAAAAGCGTCTACCCATTTGTTGCCGCCGACAAAGAAGGGCCTACGCCGCAGCGCCAGGTATGGAACGGCAAGACCGTCGACAACGCGCTGCTGCCCGACGGCGTGTACACGTATACCATACGCGCCCAGGATCTCTTCGGCAACCTTGTCGAGCGCCAGGGCAAGATCGCAATTGCCGGCGGCGGCCAGCCCGAGATCAAGCTCAGCTTCACCAACATCGCGCCCGACGCGATCATGAAGGGCGACGTCATCACCGTGACCATGCGCGTGAAGAACACCGGCGACGTGCCGATCCGCACCTACGGCCCGCCCTCGGGCTACGAGTACAGCACCGACGACGTATTCTCGTCGGTGGCGGGCGGCAAATATGTCGCCAAGCCCGGCGGCTTCTGGCGTGTCGGCGTCGACTGGGATGCGAACAGCGGCGGCGCGGCCAAGCGCTACCCCTACCGCTGGGCGATCACGCCACGCCCGCCCGAGCAGTGGAAGATCCCCAACCAGGAAGACGTGCTGTTGCCCGGCGAAGAGGCGGAGGTGATCGGGCGCATTCGCGTGCAGCAGCCCGAAACCAAAATGAGCTTCTATGTTGGCCTGATCCAGGATGGCGTCGGCTTCTTCCAGGATCGCACCGGCCGGACGATCGTAAAGGTTGGATTCTAGCCGCCATAGC
>CALLYN010000873.1 GCA_937858455.1 uncultured Kouleothrix sp. | reverse complement strand
GATCATCCGCGACGCTGAAACCGAGCAGCTGCTGCGCGAATATACCCGCCCGCTGCTGCAGGCCGCAGGCCTCGCCAGGCAGAACATTCAGGTCGTCATCATCAACAGCCGGACTTTCAACGCTTTCGTCATGGACGGACGGCGCATCTTCGTGAATTCCGGCGCGCTGGTCCTGACGCATCCGAATAATTCGCACGCCGGCGAGATCAACATCAACGGCGGCAGCCTCGTTGTGAGTGGCGGCGGCCGGTTGAACAACGGCGACCAGGCCATGCCCGTCGTCAACAACGCATCGTTCATCATCGGCAGCACAGCAGCCCAGACCATCAGCGGCGCGATCTCGGGGGCCGGCACGTTCGTGAAGAGCAACACCGGCACGCTCACGTTGACCGGCGCGAACCCCATGAGCGGCGCGGTGACGAAGGTAGGCACGGTGATGCCGAACATTGCCACGGTCATCACCGAATAATCCTGCCACTGATTTTGCCGGAGCGCCGCCCATACCCCCAGGCTCACGCCCAGGCTGACCGCCAATGCCATCGCCAGAAGGCCCAGCCGCACGCTGACGGGCAGGCCGATGCCGATCAGTTGCGCGACGGTGAAATCCTTGTTCTTGAAGGAAGGGCCCAGATCGCCTTGCGCCAGCCGCTCCAAATAGAGCGGCGTTACGGCCGCCGGAAGCAGGGCGGCGTGGACGGGGCCTAGATCAAGGGCCAGTCGTCGTGCTGCGTCATAGTGAGACTGCGCCAGCTTGCTCATTGCCTTTATCGCGGAGCGAAGCGCTGTGCGTTCGCTCGCCGTGTCGCCTGCTTTGGCGAATGCCTCGTCCGGCAAGAATTTCCGCTGACCGGAAGTTTCGGCGATGGCGCGCGCGCGGCATTCGGCGGCCTGGGCGATCACCTTGGCCAGATCCTGGCGCCGTGGGTCGGGCGCTTCGCGCCGGGCGCGATCGTGGTGGGCGGCAATATCGCGCGGGCCTGGCCGCTGTTCGCGCCGGCGCTGGAGGCGCGGTTGGGCAGTCTGCCCGTGGCGCTGCGGCGAACCGAGCTGTTCGAGGATGCCAGCCTGCTGGGCGCAGCCGCGCTATGCGCTCCGCTGTAGCACACAGCCGCGCCAGACGCCGCAGCGGCTACTTCTGGTACTTGGCGATCAGCACCTGGGCCTGGCTCACCAGCGGCGACGAGGGGTTGCGGTCGATCACGCGCTGCCAGCTTTTGATCGCGTCGCTCGTCTTTGGCGGGCTGGTGCTGACAAGGCAGTGGCCCATGCTGATCAGCACGCGCGCGTCGTCGGGGGCGCTGGCGGCGGCGCGCTGCACCTCGGCCAGGCCGCGCTGCACAAACGACTGGTCGCCGGTGCCGGCGCCATAGAAGCACGAGCTTGCGCCCATGTCGGCGCGCGCCGGGGCGTTGCTCGGGTCGAGCGCGAGCGCCTGGCTGTAGGCGTTGGTTGCCTGGAGCCAGCGCCCAAGCCGCTGCTGGTACACCGGGCTATCGGGCGCCTGCTCGCGCACGATCTGCGCGCTGTCGTACAGGATATTGCCCAGGTCGATCCAGGCCTGCGCGCTCTTGGGGTTTTGCTCGGCGAAGCTCTGGGCCTGCGGGATGCTCGACTCGTAGATGTCGAACGGCGAGGCAGTGGGCGTGGGCGCGGGCGGCGGCGCGCCGCCGCCGTTGGTCATCAGCAGCCCGCCGGCCACGATCAGCACCAGCACGCCGGCTTCGATGAG
>CALLYN010000872.1 GCA_937858455.1 uncultured Kouleothrix sp. | reverse complement strand
ACTGCGGGCGCAGCAGCGCGCCGAGCTACTTGGGCGCTGCGAGTGGGCCGAGCCGTAGGCCGGCCACGCGCGGGCGCCGGGCGCGGGGTGGCACGATTGTTGGTATGTGCTCGGCATCGGCCGCGCAGAGCGGCGCGGCGCGTGTTGAAAGGCAACCAGCATGAGCGAGCACGAGCGCGGCGCAACGCGCCTTTTCGATCCGTACGAGCCTGGCGAAGTGCAGCTGGGCGGCAAGGCCCAGGCCAAGACATCGTTTGGCGAGCCGAGCGAGGGGCTGTTTAGCGGCCCCGGCGACGGCACGATCGGCGGAGTTGGCGAGAAGCTGCTAGAGCAGCGCCACCAGCAGCGCGAGCGCGACGAGGACAATAGGCTTTCTGATGAAGAGGGTGGCTTCACCGCCGGCACCAACAGCGATATTGCCGGGCAGCTGCCGCGCGGCCAGGGCGCGCAGGTCGCGGGTACAGCGGGCGGTATTGGCGCCGATGACGTGGGCGGGATGGGCTCTGGCACCGGCCGGCGCAACGACGACAAAGCGCGCTAATGCCGGGCGCGCCGCGCCAACGGTGACAGTGGCAAAAATACTTACAGCGAAGGCACGAAGGGGCGATACACACCACCTTCGTGCCTTTGTTGATCCCATGCTTCAGAGCGAGCGGCTGCGCTACGCGCCATGGCTTACTGGCAGCTCCTCGAGGCCGCGCACCAGCATGCTCGGGCGGTAGCTCAACGTCTCGGCTGGCACCGCAAGCCGCAGGTTTGGCATGCGCGCGAACAGCGTGCCGATCGCGATCTGGCCCTCGAGACGCGCCAGCGGCGCGCCCAGGCAGTAGTGAATGCCGAGGCCGAACGCCAGGTGCTGCTTGATCTGGCGTGTGATGTCCAGGTCGTCGGCGCGCTCGAACTGCGCCTCGTCGCGGTCGGCCGATCCGAGCACCACCAGCACGCGCTCGCCGCGCGCGATCGGCTGGCCGTTTAGCACCAGATCCTCGCGCGCGAAGCGCATTGTCGACGTTTCGACCGGGCCGTCGTAGCGCAGAAACTCTTCGACAGCCGACTTGATCAGCGCTGGCTCGCGCAGCAGCAGGTCGCGCTGGTCGGGGTGCGTCAGCAGCGCCAGCACGCCATTGGCGATCAGGTTCACTGTAGTCTCGTGGCCAGCTACAATCAGCAGGAAGATCATGGCGATTAGCTCGTTCTGGCTGAGCTTGTCGCCCCCGTCTTCGCCCTGCACCAGCGCGCTCACCAGGTCGTCGCCGGGCTGGGCGCGGCGGCGCGCCACCAGCTCGAGGATATAGCGGCCGAAGGCCATCAGCGCGGCCTGGCGCTGCGGGTCGCCCGGCGTCATGGTCTCGTTGTTCACCACAATGTTCGACCAGACGCGGAACTGGTGCCGATCTTGCGGCGGCACGCCCAGCATCTCCGAGATCACCAGAATCGGCAGCGGGAACGTGTAGGCGCCGAGCAGGTCAAATGTCGGCTCGTGCGCGGCGGCATCGAGCAGCTCGTCGGCGATCTGCTGGATGCGTGGCCGCAGCTCTTCGATCCGTCGCGGCGTAAAGGCCGCCGACACCAGCGCCCGCAGCCGGGTGTGATCCGGCGGATCGCTGAAGAGCATGTTGCGATTGATGAACTCGAACGTGCGCGCGTCTTCGGGCAGCTGCGCCATCTGCTCGGGCGTTAGCGCGTTGTGGTAGTCCTTGACGAAGCGATCGTCCTTCAGCACTGCCAGCACGTCGGCGTAGCGCGTGACGATCCACATCCGCTCGTTGTTCGAGAGCGTGTACGGGTACACCGGCGCGCTCTCGCGCATGCGCGCATATGCGGCATAGGCATGCGGCTTGAAGCTCGCGCTGGCTATGTTCTGTTGCTGTAGCATTATACATTCCTCCTTGTTTTGCAACATGGTGTTGAATAAACAACAATTTGTTGCTAAAATAGCCTAACACCCGGTGGAGGCACTGTCAAGAAACAGAGCCGCAAAAACGTCGTGTATGCAACAGTGGGGGGAAAATGTCGCAGAACTCGCCGGCCGAAGACCTACGCGTGCAGCGAACGCGCAAGCTGCTGCGCGAGGCGCTGATCGACCTGACGACCGAAAAAGGCTTTGCGGCCCTGACGGTGCAGGACATTACCGAGCGGGCGATGGTGAACCGCGCGACGTTCTACCGGCACTATGAAGATAAGTACGACCTGGCGATGTCGACGATCGGCGAGGTATTGGCCGATCTGAAGCTGCCCGAGGACTCGCCGCCGCTGGACGAGCAGGCGCACGACCAGCCGGCGGCCGCGCTGGTAAGCTTGTTCGAGCACATGGCCGCGCACTTCAAGTTCTACCGGACGATGCTGGGGAAGGACACTTTTCCGCAGCTGGAGTGGCGGATTCGCGGCCATGTCGAGGAGCTGATGCGCCAGCGGCTAGCGGCAGCCGGCTATGATCAGCGGCAGACGCGGCTGCCGTTCGACCTATGCATGAGCGCGACAGTCAGCATGGCGATCGGGGTGATCAAGTGGTGGATCGAGCAGAAGATGCCCTACAGCCCGCAGCAGATGGCGCTGTGGCTGCCGCAGCTCAATATTCTTGGCTTGCAGTACGCATTGGGCGACGACGGCGCCGGGTAGGGGCGCGTCAGCGTTTGAGCAGCCGCCGGATGCGCGCGGCGAGGCTTTGCTCGTGCTGCCGGAGCGCGGCGGCGGCGCGCGCGTACTCGGCCTCGACGTGGCGCACATAGCGCTCGCGCTCGTCGAGTGCGGCCTCGAGCCTGGCCGTGTGGGGGCTGGCGGCCGGCGCGCTAGCCGGTACGCGGCGCGGGTTTGCGCAGAAGGCTGCCAATGGCCGGGCGACTTTTTCCCACGTCCACTCCTCGGCGTAGCTGGTTGCGGCGGCGCGCATGGCCTGGCGACGGGCCGGGTCGCGATCCAGCGCGCGCAGCGCCGCCACCCATGCCTCCAGGTCGTCGGGCGGCAGCAGCGTGGCGCAGCCGGCGCGCGCGAACGCTTCGCCCAGGCTGTCGCCTGCGGTACACAGCACCGGCAGGCGCGCCCACAGGTAGTCGAGCAGGCGCGTGCGAAAGGCGAAGTGCGTCTCGATGCCGGGCAGGTGCGCCGACACGCCGAGATCGGCGTCGGCCAGCAGCGCGCCGCGCTCGGCGTAGGGCACCCAGCGATCGAGAAACACCACCGAGCGGTCGAGCACGCCCAGATCGGCGGCCAGCGCCTGGGCCGCAGCGCGGTTGCGGGTGGTGAATGGTGCGCCGTGCGGGTTGGGGCGGGCGCCGGCGAAGAACACCAGCCGCAGGCGCGGGCACTCGTCGCGCA
>CALLYN010000871.1 GCA_937858455.1 uncultured Kouleothrix sp. | reverse complement strand
AAAAAGGAAGTTTTCGGGGGCGGCTTTGCCGCCCCCGAACCCCCACCACGTAGCTCGTGTAATCGAGCGAAGTTGCTATAAAATCAGCCGCTACGCCTCTTGACAAACTGGCAGCCTGCAGGCTATACTAACATTGACGTGAACGTCAAGGTGGCACATCAATGAAAGAAAAGATGCGTATCGGAGAGTTCGCCGAGCAAGCTGGCGTAACTCCACGCACAATCCGATACTACGAAGGCCTGGGCTTGCTCGGGCCGAACGAGCGCGAAGGGCACGGCTTCCGCTACTACACCGAAGCCGAGCTCACCCGGCTCAAAAAAATCGACGCGCTGAAGCAGCTAGGCTTATCGCTCGAAGAGATCGGCGAGGTTCTGCCACTCTATTGCGACGACCCGACCGGCGTACGCGGCAAGCGCCGTGTACTCGAGATCCTGCGGCGCCAGCTCTCCGAGACCGACGAAAAGATCGAAACGCTCCAGCAGCTGCGCTCTGATCTGCAGCTGAACATCAGTCGCATTCAAGCACATCTCGAGCAGCAGCGCTCGGGCTAAAAAATTTTGCCGAAACATTAACGTTGACGTTAACGTTTTGGCGCGATGATCGCCACCATTCACAATGATGTGTAAGGAGGAACCGATGAGTCCCGACCATGCCGAACTGTACCATCCGAAACGCTCCGACCGCTCGCCGATCGCTCACGACGATGCCAGCCTTCACGTTGTTCTCTGGGCTATCTGGGCGCTAGTAGTGGTTGGCACGGCCCTGTGGAATTGGTATGCCGATTACGCGGCCAGCCGGCCGCTGAACCTGATGGGGATGGCTGTATATACGCTTCTGGCCGGCATCGTCGGCCTGCTGGTAATCACGCTGCTCGAGCAGTGGTTCAACCCGCGGCGCTTTGTCGATTAGCCAGGGCCGATCTGGGGGTAGGTAGCGCATGCCGGCGACATCGTCGCCGGCATCGTTTTGAACACAAGGAGAAGCGTGTCATGCGGGTTGGTTTGCAAGTACCGAAGTTCACCTGGCCGGGCGGCGCGGCGGAGATTGGCGAGCGCCTGGCGACGATCGGCCGTACCGCCGACGAAGCCGGGTTCTACAGCCTGTGGGTGATGGATCATTTCTTTCAGATCGGCATGGTTGGCCCGCCCGAGGAGCCGATGCTCGAGGGCTATAGCGCGCTCAGCTTCCTGGCGGGCGTGACCAAGCACGTGAAGCTTGGCACGCTGGTGACGGGGGTGATCTATCGCTGGCCGGGCGTGCTGGTGAAGACGGTGACGACGCTCGACGTGCTCTCGGGCGGGCGGGCTTACTTTGGCGTCGGCGCGGCCTGGAACGAGCAGGAGTCGCGCGGGCTTGGCGTGCCGTTCCCAACGCTGAAAACGCGCTTCGAGCAGCTGGAAGAGACGCTGCAGATCGCCCACCAGATGTGGCGCGGCGACCGAGCGGCCTATGCCGGCAAGCATTTCCAGCTGGCCGACCCGCTGAATAGCCCGCAGGCGATTGCGCGGCCGCACCCGCCGATCATGATTGGCGGCGGCGGCGAGCAGAAGACGCTGCGGCTAGTGGCGCAGTATGCCGACGCCTGCAACCTGTTCGCGCGCATGGGCAACGGCGTGCTCCAGGCCAAGCTCGATATTCTCAAAGGCCACTGCGAGGCGGTCGGCCGCCCCTACGAGGCGATCGAGCGCACCGCGCTAGGCACCGTCAACCTGGCGCCGGGCGCCGATACGCCCGCCAGCGTAATCGCGCTGTGCCGCTCGCTGGCCGAGGTTGGCATCCAGCACGTGATCTTCAACATGCCGAACGTGCACGAGCTGGCGCCGCTCGAAACCTTTGCTCGCGAGATCATTCCCGCCGTGGCCGAGCTGTAGCGCAGGCTCTCTGGTCTGGGGTTTGTGCGAAGTCGGCCCTCATCCCCTTCCCCTCTCTCCCCGCTCGGGAGAGGGGGGATTATTGTTGGGGTGGTCAAATGACGTTGCACGAGCCCTGCGCTCTGGTCGCGCCGGCGCGAGCGTGAAAGAAGACCGCCGCGCCAACAAAAACACGTGTCGCAGTATCAATGCCGACGGGCGATCGACATGCATACTGCGACACGCATCTATTGTACGCTGCTTCGCACCGAAATGCGATAGCGGCGCCGCATAGGCGGCTAGGCGCTGGCGGCCTCGGCCGGCTGCTCAACTACCTTCACCAGCTCAAGCTCGATCGCGATCTTCACGTCTTCGCC
Organism: uncultured Kouleothrix sp.; assembly: GCA_937858455.1. Taxonomy (GTDB): domain Bacteria; phylum Chloroflexota; class Chloroflexia; order Chloroflexales; family Roseiflexaceae; genus Kouleothrix. The sequence continues at coordinate 1,019 of CALLYN010000871.1, read as the reverse complement.
CACCAGCCAACCGCCGGCCTCGAGCGCCACGTTCCAGCCCAGGTTCCAATCCTTGCGGTTGATCTTGGTCTCGGCGCTGAAGCCCGCGCTGGTCGTGCCCCACGGGCTCTTGGCCAGGCCGGCGAACTCCAGGTTCAGCACCACCGGCTTGGTCACATCCTTGATCGTCAGGTCGCCGTACAGCTTGCCATTCGAGGCGTCGAGCTGCTCAACGCGGGTGCTCTTGAAGGTGATGTAGGGGTAGGTGTCGGTGTCGAAGAAATCCGGCGAGCGCAGGTGGCCGTCGCGCTTCTCGTCGCGCGTGTTGATGCTGGCGGCCTCAATCTGCACCTCGACGCTTGCCGCAGTCGGGTTCTGCTCGTCGGCGTCGACCGTGCCGCTGAACTTCTCGAAGACGCCACGGGCCGTCGAGATGCCCAGGTGCTTCACCGAAAACTGAACAGTCGAGTGCGAACCATCAATAACCCACGCCATGGGAGCGCTCCTTTTGTGCTGTGTCGGCGGCGCACTCGCGCCGCGTATCTGTAGCTACTATAGCGCTGCAGCGTGACGCCGGCGTGAACAAGAGCGTAAACACAGCGTTAAAGCTCGCCAGAAAAACGGCTTCTTGAAATCGGGCGCCTATGCGGAGGCGTCGATCTCGGCGCTGATCCGGTCGATCTCGCCGAGCAGGCGTTTGCGCCCGCCGCTCTCGGCGATCGCGCGCGCCTCAGCCAGCGCGGTGTGGGCCTCGGCCGGCGGCAGCAGCGGCGCGAGCCAGATGCGGATCAGCGCGGCCAGGTGCTGGGTTCCCAGAGCGTCGGCCTGCGCCAGGGCGGTCGAGAGCCGGTGAATCGCCAGGGGCTGCTGGCCGCGCCGGATGGCGAGCAGCCCAAGGTTTGCGGTGATGCCGGCGATGCGCTCGCGGATGTTCAGCCGCTCGGCTAGCGCCAGCCCGTCGTCGAACCAGCGCTCGGCCGCGTCCAGGTCGCCGTGGGCCAGCGCGATCTCGCCAAGCGTCGAGTGCAGGTAGGCTTGAA
>CALLYN010000870.1 GCA_937858455.1 uncultured Kouleothrix sp. | reverse complement strand
TGCCGTGGTGGCGACGCTCCTGTACCAGCGCGATCTGCGCAGCCAGGCCAGCATCGCGTCGTTCCTCTCCTCCGACTACAAGAGCGGCCTGCACGACCCGTTTCTGCTCAAGGGCATGGACGCCGCCGCCCGCCGCGTGGCCGCCGCGATCGCCGAGTCCGAGCCGATCGCCGTCTACGGCGACTTCGACACCGACGGCGTCACGGCGGTGACGCTGCTCATGCAGGCGATCGGCGCTATGGGCGGCGATATTCGCCCCTACATCCCGCACCGCCTGCGCGAAGGCTATGGCCTCAACATCGAGGCGATCGACCAGCTGGCCGCCGAGGGCGTGCGCGTACTGATCACCGTCGACTGCGGCATCAGCAATCTGCGCGAGGTTGCCCACGCCAACGCCCACGGCATCGACGTGATCGTCACCGACCACCATACCCCGCCTGATACGCTGCCCGATGCCTATGCCGTTGTGAATCCCAAGCAGCCCGGCTGCGCCTACCCCTACAAGCAGCTGGTCGGCGTCGGCATTGCCTATAAGCTGGTGCAGGCGCTCGCTCGCCTGGGGGTGAAAATGCCGCTGCGCGGGCGCGACCTGCTCGACGTGGTCGCGCTCGGCACCGTCACCGATATGGGGCCGCTGAACGGCGAGAACCGCGTGCTGGTGCGCGCCGGCCTCGAGTCGATCAATGCCAGCCAGCGCCCCGGCCTCAAGGCGCTGGTCGTCGCCGCTGGCCTGGTGCAGGGCAAGATCACCTCTACCGACATCAGCTTCATGCTCGGCCCGCGCCTCAATGCCGCCGGCCGCCTCGACGACGCGGTGCTGGCGTACCAGCTGCTGCTGGCCGACGATTTCAGCGCCGCGCAGCAGCTGGCCGAGCGCCTCAACCAGGCGAATCGCCAGCGCCAGGAGCTTACCAAGCAGATCCAGCAGTCCGCACGCCAGCAGGCCACCGACCAGAGCAAGCACGAGAACCGGATTATCGTGCTCGACAACGCCGAGTACCCAGCCGGGCTGGTCGGCCTGGTCGCCGCGCGCCTGGTCGAAGAGCTTGGCCGCCCGGTGCTGATGCTCGAGCGCGGCGAGGAAGTGTCGCGCGGCTCGGCGCGCTCGGTGCCCGGCTTTAATATCTTCGAGGCGCTCACCAGCTGCGAGGATCTGTTCGTGCGCTATGGCGGCCACTCCGCTGCCGCGGGCTTCACCATCGCCACCGCGAACCTGCCCGCCCTCGAGCAGCGCCTGCTGGCATATGCCGACGCGCACCTCCCCGACGACCTGCTGACGCCCGCGCTCGAGATCGACGCCGAGGTGCCGCTGGGCCAGCTCAGCTGGGAGCTGCTGGCGCAGATCGCGGTGCTCGAGCCGTTCGGCCAGGCCAATCCACAGCCGGTGCTGCTCAGCCGCCATGTGCACGTGGCCGGCGCATGGCCGCGCGGCGCCGAAGGCCAGCACCTCAAGCTGCGCATCGACGACGGCGCCGGCGGCCCGGCCTACGAGGCGATCGCCTTTCGGCTCGGCAAGCTCGCGCACTACTTCGAGCGCCACCCCTGGCTTGATATCGCGTATACCCTCGAGGCTCACGAGTGGAACGGCACGCGCTCGCTCCAGCTGAATGTCAAGGATCTCCGCCGCGCCCAGTGAATCAGGCTGCATTGTAATCAATAATTTATGCCTGCGCGCCCGGCTTCTGCTATGATGGCGATCGGAGGACGATCGCGGGCATGAGCGCCCGCGTTCGAGTGTGCTCTGATTCGAGCAGACTAGCGAGGAGACGACTATGCGCGATGCGGCGACACAGACCGAGCGCGAGCGAGCTTTTGCCAGCGCTGCGATGATACTGCGCGCGCTGGCCGAGGGGGCGCTGCTCGTCGATACCGCCGGTACGCTGCGCCAGATCAATGCTGCCGCTGCCACCTTGCTGGCGGTCGACGCCGACACCGTGCTCGCTGACAACCGTGCCGCCGGCGGGGAAAAGATCCGGCGCTATCTCGACGACACGCGGTTGACCGAATCACAGGCGGAATTGGGCGTGCGCCTTGTTTTTGTCCTCATCGCCATCGACGATAAAGATGCTGCCTCACAGACGGCGGAGCTGGTCGAGACTTATGCCGGTCGCGTCCGTTGGCTCGTCGTCCGCAACCACCGGGATGGAGAAAGTCTCCACCTCTACGAGAACAGCCACGCGAGACGTGCCCTGCGTGAACTCGGGGCCGGGGAAGTCAGTGTGCCCTGCCTCATTGAAGCGACCCGGAACCGGCTCCAGCACGCGAATCTGACCGTGGGCAAGGGGCGGTTTTCCGAGAAACTGCCGATTCTGGACCGGTCCCGGTGCATCCGGTTTCACGACTTGATGACCGGGGAATTTCTCAAAGCGGGCGACTTGCTGATCGGATGACACCCGACGACTTGCTCGATCCCGCCAAGCTTCCTGACGACCTCAAGTTGCTCGTCACGCAGTTCAAGTTGCAGCCAGACGACCCAGTTTACCTCCTGCTGATTTGGCACTGGCGACGGGTGCAGGGGGCCGAGGACATCCTCAAGACTCGCACCATGGAGCTGCAGGCTGCGCTCGACATGCGGGTCGCGAAAATCGAGACCGCCGTTGCCAAGATCGAATCGGCCAAAGTGCTCCTCGCCAGCTTAGCTACAGCTTTGGAGCAAAAGCCCCTCGCGCTGACGAGACGGATGGAGGCAGACCTCAAAGCCCCCATCGCCGACGCGATTCAGAATCTCCGTTCGCTCGACAAGTCCATGGCCGACGCGATGGGTGCCGCTCGCGACACCCTGGGTGCGGCCGGTCGGCGGCAGGCGTTGGCCGCGTTGGTCGCTGGATTCACGGCGGGCCTCTTTCTCGCCACCTTCTTTTGGACCCGATGAACCGGCTTCCCCTCATCCTTGCCGCGGCCAGCTTGGTCGGCAGCTGTGTGATATTCTGGGTGGTGGCCGCCCCCGTGAATTTCCCAGCCGCCGGGGTCTTTGCGGTGTTCGGGGCGTGGCAACTCTACTGCGCGATCTCCCGGTCCGCACTAGCCGATGCAAACATCGTGTTGCGTCTGTGGGGTCTCACGTGGACGCGTGACGAGGCGTGTTGTCATTTCTTCGTCACCGGCGCGACGGGCACCGGAAAGACCGCGCGCGCGATTGTGCCCATCGTCCATGGATTGCGACAGACGCAGCCGCAGACGGGAATTCTCGCCATCGACTCGAAGGGTGCGCTTTGGGGGCCACTCGAACGAGTGGCGAAGGCTCTGGGTCAGGAGAAGGACCTGAGGCTTATCCGCGTGCGGCCGACGCACATCCCAGTCGAGACGTGGACGCCGCCTTTGCGGATGAATCTGTTGGAGGACCGTTCGGTTCCGTGGACAACCTACGCAAAGATTATCGTCGATGCGGCCACCAGTGCGGGCCAGCGCGGCGGACAGCGCCGCATCGTCCTGCGCCAGCGCCGCCTCGTAGGCGGTTCGCCGCCCGTTGTAATCGGCCGCGAGTTTGGCGATGCGCTTGGGCACGGCGAGATCGCCGACCCCCATTTCGCGCAGCGCCCGATCCAGCGCGGCGAACAGGTGGTTCGACAGGTCCTGCGCCATCTGCGGTCCGGGCGCGGCCATGGCCGCAAGCCGCCGGATGGTCAGGAAGGCGTGCAGCACGAGCATGTCGAACCGGCCCTCCAGCGTATCGGGCGCGCCATAGGGCGGCAGAAAAAGCGCCGGCCGCCGCGCCGCGGCCATGATCTGCCCATAGAGACGGTCGGCCGCGTCGTTGCGGGGCTTGCGGGAAAAGAGCTTGAATATCATGGCTCGAATGTCTTGCGACCTCTGCAGCATAAGCGCGGCCAGCT
>CALLYN010000869.1 GCA_937858455.1 uncultured Kouleothrix sp. | reverse complement strand
CCAACGGGAAACACTGCGCTCCACTCGGGTAACCTGCGACTTGAAACGGATTCGCCTGCGCAAGTCAAACCTGTCCGTGTAGGCCTCCAGGTACTCGACCATTTGCCTGTGATCCGGATAGAGGGGAGCGGTCTCGGAAAAGGGAAAGTCCTTGAAGGCGGTAACCTTGTTTTCCGAATTGACGTGCAAGGACAAGTAGGCCGGACTGAGACCGTTGTCATTTTCATAGACCCACAGTCCCCCGATACGGCTGCCAAATTCCAGCACCACAACGTCGACGCCTGCCAGCTGCGGTTTTATCGCATGGACATCGAGCTGCTGTTCTCGCGCCAGCCGTTCGTGCAGAGCGACGTCTCGCGGTTCTCGTTCATCGAGCCAGGCCACCGCGAGGTGCTGACCGCGCTCCCGAGCGAGCACCGCCTCGCCTGGCGCCTCGCGCAGGAACGTCAGCGCGTCGTCGCCGATCGACAGCCAGCGTAGGCCGCCGCGCTGGAGCGCGACACTCCGGGCGCGCGCCTGGAAGAGGGCACGCGTTGTCGCGAGCCGCCGCTGATCCCAGCGTTCCGGGTGCGCCCAGGGCATAGGGACGCGCGCGTACTCCGGCCCCATGGTCGCCAGGCCGATCTCGTCGCCGGCGTAGATCATGGGGATGCCAGGGTAGGCGGCGAGCATGCCGAACGCGACGTCGACCAGTCGCGCGTCGCCGAGCAGCGATGCTACCCGGTGCGTGTCGTGCGAGCCGATCAGGTTCATCGCGTGCAGGGTGGCCTGCCAGGGCGTAACCCCCGATAGCTCACGCATCGCCCGCACGGCCAGGCGGCCCGGCAGGTTCGGCAGCAGCGGGTACTTGGCGTGCGCGTACGGCCGGGCCTGCGGCGGCAGCAGCCACTGCCACAGCGGCCGCGCGAAGGCCGCGTAGTTCATCGTGCCCTGGTAGCCGTCGCCAAGCAAGTCGCGGCTGGCATCGTGATTGGACTCGGCCTGCAGGAACGACTCGGCGGCGGCCTGCGCCATTGTGCGCCGGATGGTTGTGGCCACCTCGTGACCCAGGTCGATGCCGCCGTGAATGCCGGTCATGTTCGCTACGTCGATCCGCCAGGCGTCGAGCGCGTGCGGCCCGAGCCACCGCGCCACAACCGAGTCCGGGCCGTCGTAGAGCCGGCGGCGCAGCTCGGCGCTGCGGTGGTCGAAGATCGGCATCTCGCGCAGGCCCCACCACCCGGCATAGCTGTGCGGATGGCTGGTGAAAAAGAAGAACGATGCTTCGGGGGCCGCCGCGTCGGCCAACGCCGCCTGGAACCACTCGTGGGTATCGCCGCAGTGGTTGGTCGTGAGGTCGCCCATCAGGCGGATGCCCCTGGCGCGTGCTGCGGCGGCCAACCGCGCCATGGCCGCGTCGCCGCCGAGGAGTGGATCGACGACGCTGAACGTCGAGGCGTTATAGCGGTGGTTCGACTCGGCTGGAAAAAACGGCGTCAGGTAGATCGTCCCAACCCCAAGCGACGCGATATGATCCAGGTGCGCCGCGATGCCGTCGAGGTCGCCGCCGAAAAGCTGGCGCGGCGTGTCTGGCCCTTCGCCGATCACCGGATCATCCCAAGCCGCGGGCCTGGCCCACGCCGGCGCCGGGCGGTCGGCCGATTTGGCGAAGCGGTCGGGGAAAATCTGGTACATCGTGGCGGTTGCCCACGCGGGGGGCGGACCGTACGCGCTGAGCCGAAAGTCGGCCGCATCTGCGACGTCGTGCCCGTGCAGCCCGGTGCCGTTCAGCCACTGGTAGCCGTACGGCCCGCCGTCGAGCAGCCAGCGGTAGCTCACCACCGGGTTGACCACCGGCAGCGTGGCGCGGAGCCACTGGTCGTGCGCGTCTTGCCGATCGACCACCGCGCGCACCAGCTCAGGCTCGCCGTCGCTGATCACGCGCACCCACGCGCTTGTGACATCGCTCGCCCGTGGGACGCGCAGGAAGACGTCGACGGTACCGCCGAGTGTGATGTTGGGCTCGGGGACGTACATCGCCGAACCGTCGTGATGGGGCAGCGACCAGACCGCGTCAACCATAGCGACTCCTCCTCAGTGGCGTAGGCGTGTCTCAGATCTGCTTTCCAGCCTATTAGATTTTATTGGAAATAACAATCGTGGGGTTTGGGGGCCTGCGGCCCCCAAGAAATCCTCTCTTGGTGGGGCGTGGATAGTAGCTTTGCTACCATCCACGCCCCACCAGGGAGGTTTGGAGCGGCAAAGCCCCTCCGGCTCCCCTATTTCCGATGAAGTCTATTAGCCATGCGATGATCGAATCCGCGGCGAGTGTATCACGGGCTTGCCGGGCTGTCGATAGCCTGCTATTGCGCTAGCGCATCCGCAGCTGGGCGAATAGATCGCTTCAGGCGAGAAGTACAAAGTTCACAAGTGCCTCGTAGGCTGATCATAACAGTATTTTTATCGTAGAAGTTGTGAAATGGAGGCTCATATGGCTCGATTGCGCCGGCGTACTCTGCTGCTTGGGCTTGCGATCTGCGTCGCGCTGCTGCAGGCCTGCGGCGCGGCGACGGCATCGCCAGCTGCACCCAGCGGGGCCGCCACGCCTGCCGCGCCCACCGCACCCACGAGCAGCAAGGGCAGCTACTGAGCCTGCTCGCCAGCGCCGCCCGCGCTCATCGTGTCGCTTCCAGCGGCAGGGCCCCGGCGCCGGAGGCGCGGCTTCCTTCCAACCCACCCCTTTCAACCAGCTTCTCAGGCTTGGGTGCTGCAAGGGCGACTTCGGCGTCGCCCCGAGCACCCCAGCCTCTGCCCGGCCTCACCCAGCGGCGGGCGAGCGCAAGAGCGCCGGAGTTTGACGGCGCCCCATGCATGCTGCCGAATGCGCCTGCCGATAGCACGAAACTCATGCTATACTCAATAGCGAGACGTGCCTAGCCCGGGGCGCATCCCACCTGACAAACACGAAATCCGTACCATACTGCCACGCCGGTCGCACCATGCCGGCGTGGCATTGTGCTAGTGCATGGATCATGGAGCAAGGTCATGTTGAAGATACTGGTGGTTGAAGATGACCCTTTACACCGCGATGTGCTGACGCGGCGGCTGCGCTGGGAGGGCTACGAGGTGGTCACAACCGCAGATGGCGCGCAGGCGGTTTTTCTGGCGCATGGGCAGCAGCCCGACCTGATCCTGATGGATGTCGGTCTGCCGGGAATGGACGGGTGGGACGCTACGCAGATCATCAAGCGCGACGCTAGCACCAGGCACATCCCGATTATCATTGTGACGGCGTATGCCTTGCCCGCCGAGCGCCGCATCGCGCGCCAGGCCGGCTGCGATGCTTTTGTGGCAAAGCCGATCGTCTTCGCTGAGCTGTTCAGCGCCATCCAGGATTGCCTGGCCAACGCAGCCAAGGATGGCAGGCGCCCGCGCGCAGACGACAACGACGCAAGCGCGCGCATTGGCATCAGGCTATGATGGCAGGCCGCAGGCACTGCAAACCTGCGCTGCGCAAGGTGAATACGCGAACTGTATATGTAACAAATGATTCACACACTTTTTAAGGAAATATATCGCCACCATGATATACTGCCTGTGTGCCGCATCTGGCTCATGCCATACGCTATCTGTACACATATTCACGTAAGCGCAGCGTGTGGAGCAGTACGTCCGATAACAAGTTGATGTGGTGCTGTTGCGCACTGGAGCATCGTTTATGGCAACGATTCTAGTAGTAGAAGACGACGCGTTGAGTCGTGATGTAGTGATACGCCGCCTGCGATGGGAGGGCTATGGTGTGCTCGAGGCCATCGACGGCGCGAACGCGATTAGCATAGCGCAGAACGAGCGGCCCGACCTGATCCTGATGGATGTGGGGCTTCCGGGGATCAACGGCTGGGAAGCCACGCGTGTGATTAAGCAGGACGAGGCAACCCGGCGCATTCCGATCATTATCCTCACGGCCTACGAGACATCAGCCCAGCGCCGGATCTCGTATGAAGTTGGCTGTGACGCGTTTATGACCAAGCCTGCCTCGTTCAGCACGCTTTTCTCGACGATCCGCCATTGCCTTGGCGCGATCGGCGACGCGAGCGCTTCGTAGCAGCAGTACGGCCGCGGCCCAAACCTTGTGCGCCTGCCGATACCCACAGGGTAGCTGGCTCCTCATTTCTGTCCCGAGCAGAATACGCTTGAACACTTGCTGTATGGTGGGGGTTCGGGGGCGGCTTCGCCGCTC
>CALLYN010000868.1 GCA_937858455.1 uncultured Kouleothrix sp. | reverse complement strand
GGCGCTGCATCGGGCGCCGCTGGTGGCGGCGCGGCCGCGGCGGGCAGCGCCGGGGCGGCAATATTAGGCACTGCCTTCAGGCGCACCAGCGGCGCGATCGTCGGCAGCGGCACGAATGTCGGCGACGGAACCTGTGGCGTCGCGCTGGGCACGAGCGTCGCAACGGCCCGCGCGATCTGGTCGGTCGGCGCGCTCTGCGGCTTGGCCTGCGTCAGGCCGCGCGAGAGCGTGGCCCAGCCGCCCAGCGTAGCCGCCAGCGAGGCGGCGGTAAGCAGGGTTTTCACTCCCTGCGCGCCAGGGCGCGATGGCTTATTGGCACGTGATTTCGTCATGGTATGGCGTCCTTTCGTCGTAGTAGTCGGTTGCAGAGCCGGCAAGGCGGTTCGGAATGCCCCGATATGCGCGCGTGGCGTACGCCACTGCCGCAAGGCAGCGCGCTACGGCTGGGCTGCCGTACACTGAGCCTGCGCCAGCTCCTGCTGCTTCGCGTACGCGCGCTTCAGCTGGTCGAGCAGCGACTGCTGCTGGCGATTGGCCACTCTGATGCGATCGTTCGCCACCTTGAGGCGCGCATTGGCCTCTTCGATCAGCTTGCGGTACTCGAGCTCGCGCTCTTTCAGCAACGCGATGCTCGCGTCTTCGACCGGGGCTGGCGCGGCAATTGGCGCCACGGTCGCCTCGGCCGGCGCCGTCGCCGGCGGCATGGTCGGCACGTCGGTCGCGCTGATCACGGCGGCGCTGGCAGCGGCGCTCGCCTGCGATTGGCCGGTCTGCGCCATCACGCTGCCGATCAGCACAAGGGCGAATGTGACCAGTACGGCGGCAAGCGCAAGCGTGGTTCGGTAGCTCATGGTGCGGGCTCCTTTCTGAGTTGTGTGCGCTGATAGGAACTGAGCCGTGTCCTATTAACTATTTTTTAACCCGCGTTTAACGCTACCACGCGCGCAAACAGGCGTCTACGCGCCAATACTCAGCATATGCTCACCCTTCAACCCGGCGAAGTGATACGGCATGTATACCGGCTATTAGCGCACTGCAGTGCAGAATACTGCCACAGGCACACGACGCCCGCGCCGAATCGCGGCGTGCCAGTGTTGTTGCCGTATATGTCAGCACGCGTGACAAACACGCTCTATGGCGTTGTCTGAAAAGGGTAGTTCGGAGGAACTTCGTCCCTCCAAACGTCACTCTTTCTAGCAGGTAGCGAGCACATTCGTCGCCGCCGCCCGCCGGCAAAGAGTGCGCGAGAGGCATAGCCCTCGCGCACTCCTCTTCAAACAGCTTCTAAACGAAAAGCAAGATGGTAGTACAATAGAGTGGCGGGCCTGTAGGCCGCAGCGCTTTGTAACGAACGCCGGCTGTGTCGCACAGGCGCAGCCGCGATACCCTCAGCGTGCAACCTTTGGCTGGCCCGGCCGTAGATCATCACGAGAAAACCGCGCGCCCCGCCGTGTGTGGGGCAGGAGGCAGCATGAGCCCGACGCTCTTGGAATTCGTCGTGGCGATCGTTCTGGTCGTTGTGCTCTGGCAGATCGGCGTCATGATCGCCCCTGGCATTCTGCGCTGGCTTGGCCGGCTCGGCAGCGACATCGACGCTGCGGCCGACCAGGCGCTCGGTTCCGAGCCCGATACACAGACAAACCAATCGCAACACAACACAAAGGAGCCTACCAATGGCACGCACCGCTAGTCCGAACCCCGCCCGTGCGGCCGCCCGCCTTGGCACATTGGTAATCATCGCGCTGGTGGCGCTTGGCGGCCTGGGGTTGCTGTTCACCACCTGGCGCACGATCGACCCGGGCTACGTCGGCATTGTGTTCGACAAGGCCAGCCACAAGGTCACTAACACGCTCGATCCGGGCTGGGTGTTCATCAACCCGCTCACCGAAAGCATTACGCGCTACCCGGTGGGCGTGCAGACGCTGGTGATGGTGCAGCAAAATACCGAGGGCAAAGTCAGCGGCGACGACAGCGTGAAGGTCGGCACGCGCGAGGGCCAGACGATGTTCGCCGACGTGAGCGTGCAGTACTCGGTCGATCGCAACAATGCCGCCCAGCTGTACCAGACGTGGGCCGGCGCGCCGATCGAGACGATCGAGGATAACCTGGTGCGCCAGGTGACGCGCTCGGTGCTGAACGACGTGGCCTCGCAGTATGGCTGGGAAGAGATCTTTGGCGAGAAGCGCGTCGAGTACACCGGCCGCATCGCCGACGAGCTGGGCAAGCGCTTCGCCGCCAAGTACGTCAAGTTCGAGTCGCTGAACCTGCGCGGCTGGCACCTGCCCGACAACTTGCAGAAGGCGCTCGACGCCAAGATCACCGCGCAGCAGGCCGCCGAGCAGCAGCAGTACTCGCTCAATCAGGCCAAGATCAAAGCCGAGCAGGACAAGGTGCAGGCCGAGGGCGAGGCGAATGCGCTGCGCGCCCAGGCGCAAGGCGAGGCCGACGCCACTAAGATCCGCGCCCAGGCGCAGGCCGAGGCCAACAAGCTGCTGGCGCAGAGCATTACGCCCGAGCTGATCCGCTACCAGCAGCTGCAGAAATGGGATGGCAAGCTGCCGGTGTTCAACGGCAGTGGCGCCACCCCGCTGATCGACGCTACCAGTATTATCAGCGGCACCAGCGGCCGCTAGCCTGGCACAAGCAGGGTGCGGCCGCGCTGGGCCGCACCCACCTTCGTCGAGCGAGCTATGAGCGATCGATCACGCTATCGGCTGCGGCCAGCGGCCGGCACAGCCAGCCTCCTGAGCCGCTGGAGCCGCTGGTGCCTTCTCAGTCTCTGTAGCATCTTCTCGATCCTGAGCATCGGCAGTGCTGGCTCGATCCTGAGCATCGGCAGCGCCGGCTCGATCTTGAGCATCGGCAGCGCCGGCTCGATCTTGAGCATCGGCAGCGCCGGCTCGATCCTGAGCATCGGCAGCACCGGCTCGATCTTGAGCATTGGCAAAGCCGGCGGCCTGCTCGGTATCGGCAAGCGGCGCAGCGCCTAGAGCTTCGGCAGAGCAATCGCGAACAGCGCGTGGTGCCGCCTGTGAAGCTGGCGGGCCTCTCACGCGTTCGCGGCATCGCTCGGCGCGGCATGGCCGCGCACATCCGCAAGCAGCTGGCGCAGCCGCGCGGCGATCACCTGCTCCTCGCCGGGCTGAAGCAAGTCGGGCGTCAGGTAGATGCCGCAGCCGGCGGTGCGCGCTGCCGCGATCGGCGGGTCGCCTTCCCACAGCAGGCTGGCAAGCTCGCCGCCCGTCAGCCCGCACTGGGCCGGATCGAGCTCGACGCGCAGGCGCGGGATGGGCTGACCGGCCTCGTTGGGGAAGTCGCGCGTGGCGCGCACGCCCTCGCAGCCGGCCAGCGCGTCGATCCACAGCTGGACGGTGGCCTCAAAGCGCGCGGCCCATGCCTGGTGATCCTGGGCCAGGTACCACTCCACCGCCGCCACCAGGCCGGCGATCTCCTCTTTTCCCACCTTCATTGGGCGCCCCAGGCGCTGGTGCGGCGCGCCATGGGCCGCGCAGGCCGCGATATACTCGGCCCGGCCGACGATCAGGCCGCTGGCCTGCGGCCCGCACAGCGCTTTGCCGCCGCTGAAGATCGCCATGTCGGCGCCGGCATCGCGAGTGAAGCGCCACAGATTCTCGGGCGGCGGCAGCTGCGCGGCGGCATCCACAATCACCGGCACGCCGCGCGCATGCGCCAGCGCCACCGTCTCGTCCAGCGGCAGCGCGCCGCGCCGCAGGTGCTCGCCGGCAATGTACAGCACCGCCGCAGTATGCTCGCTGATCGCGTCGGCAAGCTCGCCGGGCGATGTGTGGCCCGCGCCGCCGATCTGCACAAACCGCGCCCCGGCCAGCAGCGCGGCCTGGTCGTATGGGATGCGGTGGGCCTCGTGAATGATCAGCTCGCACCTGTGCGCCGCCACGCGCGGCAGCTGGCTGGCGGCCACAAGGTCGTCGCCGACCATGCAGGCCAGCGTGGCGAGGAAAATGCCGCTGGCGGCGCCCGTGCAGACATACGCCGCCTGGTTGTGCGTCAGCTCGGCCAGGCGCCGCCCGGCATGGCGCTGCAGCTCGAAAATATCGACGTAGCTGGCGGCGGCCTCGCGCATGGCCTCAAGCACCGGCGCGGGCATCAGCGAGCCGCCAAGGCGCGTCAGGCGCGCGTCGGCGTTGATGATCCGGCGAACGCCCAGGTTTTCGTACAGGCCCACACTCGCCTCCTGTGCTGCAATAGACCTTATCGGAAATAGGGGAGCCGGAAGGGCAAAGCCCCTCTTCAAGCCGAAACCTCAGGCGAAAACAGCGCGTCGATCAGGCCTAGCGCCGCGTCGTCGCAGGCCAGCTCGCCGGTTGCGCGCAGGTCGGCGGCGGAGCGATAGCCCAGGCACAGCTGCGCCAGCGCCGGCAGCGCCACCTGGCGCAGCCGCACGTCGGCCGGGCGCGTGCCGTCGAATACGGTCGCCCGGCCATGCTCAAACGCCAGCGTCACGCGCTCGGCCTCAAGCTCGATCCGCAGGCTGCCGCCCCACCCGCTGTAGCGCGAAGCCGCGAGGCGCCGCTCGAGCTCGGGCGCGAGCGCGGCCAGCAGCCCCGGCAGATCGACCACGCCG
>CALLYN010000867.1 GCA_937858455.1 uncultured Kouleothrix sp. | reverse complement strand
TTCAAACGCACACACCGAGCGCAGCAGCGCCGCTTGGCCGTAGCGCTCAAGCGCCGCACTGCCGATCACCCGGCCGTCGAGCCGCGCGACGAGCGCCTGGCCGAAGTGCTCGCGCAGCCCGTCGAGCGGCAGGCCGCTCGACACGAGCAGCGCCTCAACCGCCGCAAAGTCGCCGGGCGCTGCCGGCTCGATCGCGATTGGCATGGTTCCCCCGGGCTCATGAAGCCACACATTGCTTGCGTGTTCCGCCTTTGTGGCTATGCGATATTGGTAAGATCCACGTAGCTGGCGCGCTGAGCTATCGGTGCGCGCTCACGCCAGCGCGTGCAGATGCGCCCGGACGCGCGCGCACAGCTCGGCCACCGCGCCCTGGTTGACGAAATAGTAGGCCCACAGCCCGCGCCGCTCGCAGTCGACCAGGCGCGCCGCGCGCAGCAGCTTCAGGTGGTGCGATACCGTCGGCTGTTTCACCGGCAGCGCGGCCTCGAGATCGCAGACGCACACCCGGCCGGCGTGGCGCGTGAGCATGTCGAGGATCTGCAGGCGGATGGGGTGCGCGAGGATGCCCAGGTCGTCGCTGAGCTGCTGGGCCTCGGCGGTACCGAGGACGCCGCTGCTGGCCGGCTCGCAGCAGCGCGCGCCGCGCCGCCGCTCTTCTGCTTCAATGGTTTCGCTGGTCATATCAGGTTTCTTATTCTTTTTGCTCTGTTCTGCCCGGCTTCGCCGGCCAGGGCAGAGCAAAAGGGATAGGACTTACGCAGTTGCCTTGTCCGGCTCCCGCAATCGGTTGCCTGCGGCAGCATGGTACTCAGCCATTTTGTGTGTGCGTTTTTCTGCTGAAACAGGTACCACTCTGCCGAATGAACACGAGCGACAATCGCTTGCGCTAGCATAGCAAATATATCGAAGCTTGTCAATATATTTGTTGGCCACGATAATCGACATCCAACACACCAGCGCTCATCGCATACTATACCAGTATCCACAATTGCCCAAGGAGGATGCATGCGTCGGCTTGCGTTGGTTGTGCTGGTGATGCTGGCGGCGGCGCTCGGCGCCTGCGGCGCGCCGCAGGGCGCTGGCACAGCGCCGGGGGGCGGCTCGTTCGAGAGCAGCTTTCGCGCGATGAGCTTCGACCAGATCGCTGCGGCGGCGAAGGGCGGCACGGTGAACTGGTACATGTGGGGTGGCGACGACGCGATCAACACCTATGTGAACGGCTTCGTCGCGCAGCACCTGAAGGAACGCTACGGCATCACGCTGAAGCAGGTGCCGCTGAAGGACACCGCCGAGGCGGTGAACAAGGTGCTGGGCGAGAAGCAGGCCGGCAAAGACGCGGGCGGCGCGGTTGACCTGATCTGGATCAACGGTGAGAACTTCCGCACCATGAAAGAGGGCCAGGCGCTGTTCCGCAACTGGGCCGACGTGCTGCCGAGCCAGAGGTTCGTCGATTGGCGCAACCCGGCGGTCGCCAACGACTTCGGCTACCCGGTTGAGTACGACGAGTCGCCGTGGGGCGCGGCACAGTTTGTGATGGAGTACGACAGCGCAAAGGTGCCCGACCCGCCCAAGTCGGTCGAGGCGCTGCTGCAGTGGGCCTGCGCCAACCCCGGCAAGTTCAGCTACCCCGCGCCGCCCGACTTCACCGGCAGCGTGTTTGTGCGCCACGTGTTCTACGCGGCGGCAGGCGACTATACCAGGCTGCTGGGCGCGTTCGACGAAGGGAAGTACGCCGAGGTGGCCGGCAAAGCCTGGAAGATGCTGAACAGCGCTGAGCCGTGCCTGTGGCGCGAGGGCAAAACCTACCCCGAGAGCAGCACCAAGCTCTACGACCTGTTCGCCAACGGCGAGGTGTGGATCTCGATGAGCTATGGCCCGGCCCACGCCGCCAATGAGATCGCCAAGGGCCACTTTCCCAAAACCACGCGCACCTGGGTGTTCGACGCCGGCACGATCGGCAACACCAACTACCTGGCCATCCCGTACAACTCGCCAAACAAGGCCGCCGCGATGGTCGCCGCCAACTTCCTGCTCTCGCCCGAGGCGCAGTACGAGGCCGCGCGCCCCGAGGTGATGGGCTGGAGCACGCCGCTGACGCCGAGCCTGCTGCCACAGGACGCGCTGGCGCAGCTCAACGGCATCGCGCGCGACCCGGCCACGCTCGACGGCGAGACGCTGGCGAAGCACAAGATCGCCGAGCTGCAGTCGACCTGGCTGACGCGGATCGAGAAGGACTGGCGCGCCGAGGTGCTCGAGAAGTAAGGTGAACGCATGCTCTCACGCCTGTTCGACGCAGCCTACGAGGTGCCGCAGGTCAAGCGCTTTCTGAACAAGCGCTGGTACCAGTACCTCGCCAAGGCCGATAAAGACGCGCACATGCTGTTCATGAACTACGGCTATAGCGACGGGCGCGCTGGCGCGGCGGCGCTGGCGCTCGACCCGGCCGACGAGCCGCGCCGCCTGTGCATCCAGCTGTACGCCCGCGTCGCCGGCGCGCTCGACCTGGCCGGCAAAGACGTGCTCGAGATCGGCTGCGGGCGCGGCGGCGGCTCGTCGTTTGTGATGCGCTACCTGCGGCCGCGCAGCCTGACCGGCATCGACATCGCCGAGAACGCGGTGGCGTTCTGCCGCGCGTACCACCACGTGCCGGGGCTATCGTTCCGCCAGGGCGACGCCGAGGCGCTGCCGCTGCCCAGCGGCTCGTTCGACGTCGCGCTGAACGTCGAGTCGTCGCACTGCTACGGCTCGATGGAGCAGTTCGTGGCCGAGGTGGCGCGCGTGCTGCGGCCTGGGGGCCACTTTCTGTTCACCGACCACCGGCCGCGCGCGGGGCTGGCGCGGCTGCGCGGCCAGCTGGCCGCGCGCTTCGACGTGGTGGAGGAGGAGCGGCTCACGCCGGGCGTGCTAGCGGCGCTCGACGCCGACGACGAGCGCAAGCTGGCGCTGATCCGCCGCTACGCGCCGCGCTTCCTGCACAAGCAGCTCGGGCTGTTCGCGGCGGTGCGGGGCTCGCCGCTGTACGAGAACTTCCGCAGCGGCGCGGTTGAGTACGTGCGCTTTGTGCTGCGCAAGGCCAGCCACACGTGAGGCGCGATCTGCGGATCTGGCTGATGCTGGCGCCGGCGCTGGCGGTGATCGGGCTGCTGTTCATGGGCGGCCTGCTGCTCGGCCTGCTCCAGTCGCTCGGCTACCTGCCGCTGATCGGCGAGCGCGAGCCGAGCCTGCGCGCCTACGCTGCCGTGCTGAGCTCGCGCTCGTTTCTGCGCTCGCTGCTGCTGACGCTGCACGTGGCGCTTGTATCGACGCTGCTGGCCACCGCGCTGGCGCTGGGGCTGGCGCTGCTGCTGCGGCAGAGCTTCGCCGGGCGCCGCGCGATGACCTTTATCTTCCAGCTGAACCTGCCGATCCCGCACCTTGTCGGCGCGATCGCGCTGGCGCAGGTGCTTTCGCAGAGCGGCCTGCTGGCGCGGCTGGCCGCGCTGCTCGGCCTGATCGACGACCCCGGCCAGTTCCCGGTACTGGTGTTCGACCCGTGGGGGCTGGGGATTATCGCCGAGTATGTGTGGAAAGAAACGCCGTTCATTGGCGTGGTGCTGCTGTCGGTGCTGCAGGCGCTCGGCGACGACTACGAGAACCTGGCGCGCTCGCTGGGCGCCGGCCGCTGGCAGCGCTTCCGCTATGTGCTGCTGCCGCTGCTGCTGCCGGGCATCCTGTCGTCGTCGGTGATCGTGTTCGCGTTTGCGTTTGGCGCGTTCGAGGTGCCGTTCTTCCTGGGCGTCGCCTTTCCGCAGACGCTGCCGGTGCTGGCCTACCGGAGCTATGCCGATGTCGACCTGCGCGCGCGCCCCGAGACTATGGCCATGGGCGTGATCATCGCGGCGGTGGTGGCGGCGCTGGCGCTGCTGTACATGCGGCTGGGGCGCCGCGCTGTGCCGCGTGGGTGAGGGCGACGCTGATTGGGTGATGTATGGCTGCGGAAATCACAACCGTGTACCGGGCGCGCGGCGCGGCGCACCCTTGGCGCTGGCTGGCGCTGGGCCTGATGGCGCTGGCGGTGCTGCTGCCGCTGCTGCCGCTGCTGCTGTGGTCGTTCGCGTTCCGCTGGGCCTTCCCGAGCCTGCTGCCGGCCGAGTGGAGCTTGCGGCCGTGGCGCT
>CALLYN010000866.1 GCA_937858455.1 uncultured Kouleothrix sp. | reverse complement strand
GACGCTCGAGGACATGGGCCAGTCCGAGCGCGCGCTCGAGATCCATCGCCGGCTCGTGCGCGAGCACCCTGGCAGTCGCTTCGTGCCTCAGGCGTGGCTCGCCTTCGGAGAGCACGCGTTCGCCGCAGGCGACATGGAGACTGCCGGGCAGCTCTACGAGCGCGTGCTCGAGACTCCCCCCGACCAGAATCGACTCTACGGCTTCGCGCTCTATCGACTGGCGTGGACGCACTACAACACCGAAGACTTCGCCGGCGCGCTCACGCAGCTGCGCGGCTGGCTTGTCGGCGCCGGCTTGGCGCTGTGGGCGAGCGCTGCGCTGCGCCACTACCAGCTGTACCGGCGCTCGCCCTCGCGCTTTGGCCTGGCGCTGTGCTGCGGCGCGGCGCTGTTCGGCGAAGCGCTGCTGACGCAGTACTATGCGCAGGCGTATAGCCTGCTGTTCTGGGTGTACCACGCGCAGGAGTTTCTGGCATTTGGCGCGGTTGGCTACGCGGTGCTGGCGGGCTACCGCAGCGGCCTGAGCCGTGAGAGCGTGCTCGAGAGCCTGCTGCTGGCCGGCTCGCGCGCGCGCCTGCAGGCCGAGTACATTGGCGCGATGGATGCGCTGATCGACGCGCTGGCGCATGGCGACCGGCCCGACCCGGCGCTGCGCGGCGCACTGCGCGAGCGCGTCGGCCTGACGGATAGCCAGGTGCAGGTGTTTGAGCGCGCCGCGCTGGCAGTGGCCCAAGAGCGCCGCCAGCGCCACGAGCTCGAGCGGCTCAACAGCACGCTGCGCCAGGTCGAGGCGCACAAGAGCCAGCTGACGCAGATGGTAGTGCACGATCTAAAAAACCCGCTGACCGCGCTGATCAGCTTCCTCGACGTTCTGAACATGAGCCAGCTCTCGCCCGCGCAGCACGATCTGCTTGAGGGCGCGCTGCGCAGCAGCCAGAATCTGTCGGGCCTGATCGGCGATATGCTCGACGTCACGCGTATCGAGGAGGGCCAGCTCGAGCTTGAGCTGAGCTGGTTTGTCGCGCACGATCTGCTGCACGACTGCGTCGGCGCGCTGCGAAGCTGGCTGGAGCAGGAGGGCAAGTCGGCCGAGATACGCGCGCCAGCCGAGGCGGTGCTGATCCATGGCGACCTACGGCTGCTGCGGCGGGTGGTGCTGAACCTGCTGTCGAATGCGATCAAGCATACACCGCCCGGAACGCATATTCTGCTGAGCGCCGCTGCCGTTGCGGGCGGCGCCGGCGTAGGTGTCGCGATCGAGGTGGCCGACGACGGCCCGGGCATCCCGCCCGAGCGGATGGAGCGGATCTTTCAGCGTTTCGGCAGCTTTGCCAGCCGGCCCAGCGCACGCCAGAGCAGCACCGGGCTGGGGCTGACATTCTGCCGCCTGGTGGCCGAGGCGCACGGCGGCTCGGTGGGCGTCGAGAGCAGTCTGGGCGCGGGCGCGACGTTTCGGGTGCTGCTGCCGTGCGCACAGCAGTAGCGCAGCGGCCTGGCTGCTGCGAGCCAGGCGCTTTGCCTAGATCCCGACCACCTCGTCGGCGCCCTCGGCGCGGTAGGCATAGGCCATGCGCGGCGTGTTGAAGGCAAACCCGACGCGCCCGCGCGGGTCGAGCAGGATGCAGCCGCCCAGGCCGCCCACGCGCCGGCCGAGCACGTCGATCGCCGCGCGCGCTGCGGCCATCGGGTCGTAGCCGGCGCCGATCAGGTCGGTGGCGGTTTTCGCCAGCAGCACCTTCATGATCGACTCGCCCCAGCCGGTGGTCGAGCAGCCGCCGGTGGCGTTGTCGGCATACAGCCCCGCGCCAATCAGCGGCGAGTCGCCGACGCGGCCAGGCAGCTTGTTGGCGGTGCCGCCGGTGGATGTGCCGGCCGCCAGCCGGCCGGCGCTGTCGAGCGCCACGCAGCCGACGGTATCGCCGGGGTGCTCGAGCGGCGGGCCGGAAGGGCGCGGCGCCGGCGCATCGTCGCCCTGCTTGGCTGGCTGCTTGGCCTCCCTGGCCGCGCCAAACGCGTCCTGCGTCCGAAAGTCGGCCTGGGTGCGCAGATCTTCCCAGCGGCGGCGCTCGCGCTCGACGATCAGCTCGGCCGGGTCGCACAGCGGCACGCCGGCCGACTCAGCGAAGCGCTCGGCGCCCTGCGCAACCAGCAGGATGACTTGGCTTTCGAGCACGCGCCGCGCCAGCGTGATCGGGTTGCGCACTCGCCGCACGGCAGCCACCGCGCCCGAGCGCAGGGTATCGCCCTGCATCACTGCCGCGTCAAGCTCGACATCGCCGTCGCGGTTGAGCACGCTGCCAACGCCGGCGTCGAAGATCGGCGCATCTTCGAGCGCGCGCACGGCCACCTCGACGGCGTCGAGCGCGCTGCCGCCCCGCTCGAGCACGGCCCAGCCGGCGCGCAGCGCGGCGCGGCAGCCCTGCTGGTGCTCGGCAACCTCGTCGTCGGGGATGTCCCAGGCTCCGCCGTGGACGATCAGTGCTAGTGGCATGGCAACCTCTCTGCCGACGGCAACAGCGCCGCGGCGTACGGCGAATACATCACAGCTGCGGCAGCACCGTGTAGGCCATAAGCTCGAGTGTATCGGTGTCGTCCAGGTCGAAGCGCTGCCACATCACGCGGCGCGCGCCCAGCTCGGCCAGGCGCCCGAGCTGCTCGACGAGCTCGGCGGGCGTGCCGATCAGGAAGCCCTTCGCCTGCAGCTCGGCCGGGGCGCGGCCGGCCGCGGCCACCTGGCGGCGTACGTCGGCGTCGTCGCGCCCGATGATGATGCTGGTCATGAACGAGCGCCGGACTGTGGCCGGGGCGCGGCCGGCCGCGCACAGCAGGTCGTCGAGGTGCGCGCTCAGCTCGCCAAAGCGCTCGACCGCGACATTATGCGCGTTCCACTCGTCGGCGAAGCGCGCGGCCAGCGGCAGCGTGCGGCGGAGGCCATTGCCGCCAATCAAGATCGGCGGGCCGCCGGGGCGCTGCGGGCGCGGCAGCAGCACGGCACCATCGAGCTGGAAGAAGCGGCCATGGAAGCTGCTGGGCGTGTCGCAGCGCAGCAGCCGGGTGGTGATCTCGAGCGCCTCTTCGTAGCGCGCGAAGCGCTCGGGCAGATCGAGCAGCTCGAAACCGTTGACGGCGTGCTCGCGCTCTTGCCAGCCCGCGCCCAGGCCCAGCGTCAGCCGCCCGCCCGAGAGATCGTCGACGGCGGCGGCCTGGCGGGCCATGATATTCGGGTGGCGAAACGAGACCGGCGACACCAGCGGGCCGAACTCGATCCGGCGGGTATGGCTGGCCAGCCACGCCAGCGACACCCACAGGTCGAGCGCGGCGAAGTCGGGCGGCTGCGGCGGGGTTAGGTGGTCGGATCGGTACAGCCCGGCGTAGCCCAGGCGCTCAGCGGCCTCGGCCAGCCTCTGCCAGCGCGGCCAGGTAAGGCCGGCCTGGCCCTCGACGAAAATCGCAAGCTCCATAGCGCACCACGTATACCACTTACGCGGTCGGCATCGTTACCCTCGCAGATACGTGTCTGCCGAGGGCCGAGCATGTTTAGACGCACATCAACCGCGTACCTCGTATTCATTACACGAGCTAGGCGGTGGGGGTTCGGGGCGGCAAAGCCGCCCCGAACACTTCTTTTGGCGGGTCGCGGCCACCGCAGTGGCCGCGACCAGCCAAAAAGGAAGGGTTCGGGGGCGGCGCCGCCCCCGAACCCCCACCGCGTAACTCGCGACAATAACACACGGCGCGCGGTCGCCTGCGCTATGGGCTGCCTCTGCCTACGGTAGCAAGCTACTCGCTGTCTTCTGTGCTTCAGTTTTGGCGGGTCGCTGCCACCAACACGGCGACCTGCCAAAAAAGGACCGGGGGCTGCGAAAACGCCTCCGACCCCTCCGTGCAAGGGTTATAAATAAACAGGGAGCGTAGGTGAGGAATATCTCACACGCTCCCTGTGGCACATTGAGAAAGGGGTATTAGCGGTTCGGGCGAATTGCGCCGGCGTAGTGGCGCACCCAGTAGTCGTCGTATAGGTTTGAGACCTGCACGCCGTAGCGTGGCGTCATGGCGTGGACGATGCGCCCGCCGCCGATGAAAATGGCTACGTGGCCGATGCCGCGGTGCCCGCCGGTGCCGGCGAAGAACACCAGATCGCCGGCTTTGAGGTTGTCCATCGAGCTAATCGCGGCGCCATAGCGCGTGTTAAATTGGCCAGCTGCCGTGTGCGGCAGGCTCACGCCAAACTTGCCATATACAAAGCTCGTCAGGCCGCTGCAGTCGAAGCCGCGCGGGCTGGTGCCGCCGTACACATAGCGCGCGCCGGTGAACTGGAGCGCGTAGCTGGCCACATCGCCGCTGGCCGGGATGTTCGAGAGATCGACGTTGCGGCCATTACTGCGCGCGGCGCGTGGAGCCACCGGCAGCGCCGGGAAATCTTTCGAGACAGGCACGCGCCGGATCACGCGCTCGGTAACGTTGAGGAAATCGTTGAATATCCAGGCTTTCGTGCCGTCGCCAAGCTTGATCTGCAGCCAATCGTTGAACTTGCCGACGAGGTCGACCTTCAGGCCGGCATTGACGCCGCCGATCTTCTGATACTTCGAGTCGGGGCCTTTGCGCAGGTTCACTGCGTTCTCGGCGATCAGGCCAACCAGCGCCGGGTTCGGGTCGGGCACGCTCTCGGCGGCCAGCAGGCGCTCGACAATGCCGGGCTGGATGCCCAGGAATTCGCCTTTGACCCAGCCATCGGTGCCGCCGGGGATACCGACGTGGAACCAATCCTGGTAGCGCTCAAGCAGCTCAAGCTGCGCGCCGGCGTCGAGCTTGGCCATCGAGACATAATTGGTGCCGGGGCCATCGCGCAGCTGCAGCCCAGTCTCACTCACGGTGGCGACTTTGGGCGGCGGCGGCGGCGGGATCTGGTCGGCCTGGACCTCGAATAGCGTATCGGCAGAGCCTTCGGGTAGGTTCAGCAGCTCGCCCGAAACCCAGAACACCGGCTTGCCGGCGCGCTCGCGCACCTGAAACCAGTTGCCCTCGTGGTAGCGGCCGATCACCTGCACCGGCGTACCGCCCGAGATGCGGCCGATCGCGTCGTACTCGGTGCCGGGGCCATTGCGCAGATTGATCCGCTCGCCGGCGATCGAGGCTTCCACCACCACCGGAGCCATCGCCTCGGTGCGCGACACCAGCGACAGCGGCACGGGAATATCGCCATTGTCTTCCAGCGGCGCATCGCCCTCGATCGCCGGAGCGTCGAGGTTAAGCGGCGCGCCTGGCACGACAATATCGCCGCTAGCAGGCACCATGGCCGGCTGGCTGCTGATCAAGGGGAGCGCCGTGGTGGGAAACTGGCTCAGGAACACAGCGACGGGCAGTACCAGCGCCACGATCGCGTGGAGAAGAAACCGAGCGGGGAGCCGAGATAGAGACCGAACCGGGGAGCCGAGCGTGCCCTGGAGTTGCCATTGCGCCAAGCGTGCCTGCGCCGATTGACGATACCGCTGGCTCTGGCGATTCGCGCGCTGCTGAAGCTGGCGCAGATCGCCTGGCTCGGGCGATGACATTGGCAGATGACTATGCTCGATCATGGAGCGACTCCTCACTCTGTGATCTTCGCGACACCCAGGCCGCATACATACGCGCAGACATAGACGTTTCAAGAACGACAGGGCATATGTACGAAGATCGACTTCTTGGGATTACTGGCGAGTTTAGCATAACTCGTTAAAATTTGCAAACCATCAGCAAGATCTCAGGCTTGCTTCATTGAAATAGTACTACCGCTGCATTACAATCGGCTAAACTACCGTATCAGCTCAGCCTCCCAAACCATTGCCTCGCTTGAATCCCACGCCAGGAAGATAACAGTTTTGCAATCTTCGGCACTGTGCTGGTGCGCCGCCGCCTGGCGCCGGCCGTCGGCGCCGCGCAAGCTGGCCTACATACAACTACAACAGCACTGACACAAGCTAGGTACATTCGCCATACTAATAGATTTTTCACAAATTGTCAATATATGGCGTTTCTTGGCTTCTTTATGCCGTAAAATGCCGATTATTGTAAGCTGTAGCACAAAAAACGGTGCCGATTTTATTTACAAAATCGACACCGGCTTGCTTAGTAATCGTAAATAATTGAAAAGCGGTTATGGGCCGATCAGCTGACGCGCGAGCTGCTCAAGGGCGCCAGGGATGGCTACCTCGGCCCAGCGGTCGTCGCCTACGCCAAAGCTGAGCATGTCGCTGTCGAGCTGATAATGCTCGATCTGCGCCGGCACGAAGTCGCGCAGCGCCCAACCGAGCCCAAGCAGGCGGGCTTCGGGTATATCGGTTGTGACGTATCCGCGCAGCGCGGTTGTGAGGTCTTCGAGCTGCTTGAGGCTCGCAAGCACATTGCGCCCGCGCAGTGTTGCCAGCACGCCGGCCAGCACCGCCTGCTGGCGGCGCATGCGCGCGAAGTCGCTATCGGGATGCCGGATGCGGCTGTACATGAGCGCGGTGGCGCCGTCCATATGCTGCGGCCCTGGTAAGAAGTGCGCGACGGTATAGCCATAATCCATGGTTGGAAAGTTTTCGTCGAGCAGCTCTTTTTCGACATCGACGTCGACACCGCCAAGCGCGTCGATCGCGCCAATAAAGCCCTGGAAATCGACGTACAGCGTGTAGTCGATTGGAATGCCCAGCAGCGCGCTAACCGTTTTGCGCGCTAGCCCGATGCCGCCATCGGGATCGTTGTAGATTTCGCCCCACACATGCGCCGCGTTGATCCGCGTCTCGCCGTAGCCCGGAATGCTGACCCACAGATCGCGCGGCAGCGAGAGCATGGCGACGCGGTGCTTTTGCGGGTCGACGCGCACGATGATGATCGCGTCGGTGCGCGACGGGTCATGTTCGCCTGGCCGCTGGTCGCTGCCAAGCAGCAAGATGGTGGCAGGCGCGCCAGCGGCTGGTGGAATGGGTGTGGCGGTGGGCGGCGGCGGGGTGGGTACGGGCGTGGCGCTTGGTTTGGGCGCGGTTGGCGTAGCAGGGGCGGCGGTCGGCGGCGCGGCAGTTGGCGACGGCGCTGGCACGTCTGTCGGCGTAGCGGTTGCGGCCGGGGCCGTCGCGATGATCATGGCCTGGACGTTGCGGTGAATAGTGAAGCTGGCGAGCGCAGCCCAGCCGACGATCGTGGCCGCCAGCAGCCCCAGCGCGAATGCACAACTTGCAATCCATAACCAACACCAACGCTTTAGGCCAACTCCTACAGTTACTGTGTTCATGAATTCTCTCTTGTAAATGGACTCCGCTTAGTTAGCAAAAACGCCGGTGAACTGGCGGTTGGTTTCTGCCGTAAGCGCGCACCACGATCGTCGGAAGGTCGATGGGAAATTCCGCCTGGATAGAAACCGCCGCTAGCCGCCTGTGTAAGCAATCGATGTGCCAAGCTGGCACAGCAGGCAGCGCGGTCTGGACGCAGGTCTTTCAGCGCAAAGTGTTTACAGGAAATTTACGCGTCTGGGCCACTTGTCCTAATGCAATCAC
>CALLYN010000865.1 GCA_937858455.1 uncultured Kouleothrix sp. | reverse complement strand
AGGCGCCGGATCACCCGGTCGGCGTCGGCCAGCGCTACGTCGCGCGTGCTCAGCGAGCGCGGCTCGGCGCCTGCTGGCGGCGGCTCCTCGCCCAGCAGCGTGTGGTACAGCACCGCGCCGAGGCTGTAGAGATCGTTGGCCGCGCTCGGCTCGCCCGACACCAAGCTCTGCTCCGGCGCCGCGTAGGGCGTCAGGTAGTCGGCCTCTTCGATGCTCGAAAGGTCGGGCGTGTCGGGCGCGGCAGCCAGGCTGAAGTTGGTGAGGTAGGCATTGCCCTGTGGCGTCAGCAGAATATTTGCCGGCTGCACATCGCGGTGGATGATGCCCTGCCCGTGCAGGTAATCGAGCGCGGCGCCGATCTGCGTGAACACCTTCAGCGCCGTCAGCACGTCGAGCGGGCCGGATTTCAACACCTCGCTCAGCGGCCGCGTGTCGAGCCGCGGCGTCACCATATAATCGCCGTAGTGCTCGTCGTGCCCGGCGTCGACAACCGGCAGTATGTTTGGGTGGCTCAGGCGCGCGGCCAGCTTGGCGGCCAGCTGAAACCGGCTCGACGAGATCCAGTCGGTGCGGCGCAGCATGTGCACCTCGACCGGCCGGTCGAGCGTCAGGTGCGTCGCACGGTACACCGTCGCCAGCTCTTCCTGGCCGATCCGCTCGATCAGGCGGTAGTTCAGCAGCTCGTGCAGCTCGGCGGGCTTGCGCGTGGCGCCGCCAGCGCTGCCGCCGGTTGCCGCCCGCGCGCGCGCATTGGGCGTTGGCGTTGGCATTCGACCGTCCTTGTCTGAGCACGAATGCGAGCAGTATAGCGTCGAGCGCGACAGCGCGCAAGCGCCGGCGGGGAAATGAAAGTCATTTTAGCACATTTGTTCACATTTTGCAAGCTATGTTATAATGCCTGCTTGGTGTAGTTCAAAAGGAGCGTCCAGCAGCATGATTTCCACCGGCGAGCTGAAAAAAGGGCTGACGATCATCTACGACAACAACCTGATGCGGATTGTCGATTTTCAGCATGTCAAGCAGGGGCGCGGCAGCGCCTACGTGCGCCTGACGCTGCGCAACGTGCGCAGCGGCGCCACGGTGAACACCACCATTCAGGCTGGCGAGAAGTTCGCGGTAGCGCAGCTCGAAAAGCAGACTGTGCAGTTTCTATATCGCGAAGACGATACCTTCTACTTCATGAACACCGCGACCTACGACCAGCCGGTGGTTGGGATAGACATCATCGGCAGCGCCGCGAGCTTCCTCAAGGAAAGCGCCGAGATCGACCTGCTGACCTACAAGGGCGAGGTGCTCGACGTAGCCATGCCGCCGAATGTGGTGCTGCGCGTAGCGCAGACCGAGCCTGGCTACAAAGGCGATACCGCGTCGGGCGCGGTGAAGCCGGCGATCATGGAGACGGGCCTGCGCGTGATGGTGCCGCTGTTCATCAGCGAAGGCGACGACCTGCGAGTCGATACGCGCGACGGCAGCTATATCGAGCGAGCGTGACACAAGCCAGGGCCAGGGCTGTGCTATTGCCGCAATCGGCACGATGGCGCAGAGCCAGCGCACTCTGCATTACGGCCCCTGGCTTCTGCATGGTAAGCCCTAATTCTCACAAGGGAGACCAGCGACATGACCAATGGTGTAGGCGATCGCGGCGAGCATGCAAGCGACGATGAGTTCGGGCTTGGCGCACTGCGCGAGGTTCTGCGCCTGATTAGCGAGACAGACATCACCGAGATCAAGATCGAGCGCGGCGGCTCGAAGCTGCACATTCGCCGCGGCCAGTCGCAGGCGCCACACGCTGCCGCCGCGCCATTTCTCGTTACGCCCTCGCTCGCGGCGGCAATGCCACAGCACCACCTGCACTCGCCGCTGCCGCCGGTCGCGCCATTCCACCAGCACGGCACGATCGCGCACGCCGCCAGCGATGCCCCCGCGCCCGAGCTTGGCGAAAGCTTGCCGGCCGGCGAGCCAATCACCGCGCCGATGGTCGGCACCTTCTACAACGCACCATCGCCCAAAGACCCGGCGTATATCCAAGAGGGCGACATCATCCAGCCCGGCGACCGCGTCGGTATCGTCGAGGCGATGAAAATGATGAACGAGATCGAAGCCGAGATCGGCGGCCGGGTTGCGCGTATTCTGGTGAAAAACGGCCAGCCGGTTGAGTATGGCCAGCCGCTGATGATCGTCGAGCCTCTATAAGTTACACGAGCTACGCGGTGGGGTTCGGGGGCGGCTTTGCCGCCCCCGAAAACTTCCTTTTTGGCGGTCGCGGCCAGCCAAAAGAGTGATTTTGGAGGGCCGGCGCCCTCCAAGCCTCCCACGCGGGAGGACACCGCGTAAGTCGTGTCAAAACTTGCTATGCTGAATATCCTCACAGTCTCCCAGCTCAACACCTACCTGCGCGAGCTGCTCGACGCCGACGAGATCGTGCGCGATATCTGGATCGAGGGCGAGGTCTCGAACTTCGTGCGCGCCAGCTCGGGCCACTGCTACTTCACACTCAAGGAGGGCGAGGCGCAGATCCGCTCGGCCTGCTGGCGCTCGTCGGTGGCGCGTATCCCCAGCATGCCCGGCAACGGCGACGCAGTGCTGGCGCACGGGCGGGTCGCATTCTACGAGGCCAACGGCCAGGTGCAGCTGTACGTCGACATGATCCGCCCCGCCGGAGTCGGCCTGCTGTTCGCGCGCTTCGAGCTGCTCAAGGCCAAGCTCGACGCCGAGGGCCTATTCGACCAATCGCGCAAGCGCGCACTGCCGCCGCTGCCCCGCCGGATCGGCGTGGCCACCTCGCCCACCGGCGCGGCCCTGCAAGACATCCTCAAGGTGCTGCGGCGGCGCTACCCGCTGGCCGAAGTGCTGCTGGCGCCGTGCCGCGTCCAGGGCGACGGCGCGGCTGAGTCGGTGGTCGAGGCGCTCTACGCGCTCTACGAGCAGCCGCTCGACCTGATCATCGTGGCGCGCGGCGGCGGCTCGGCCGAAGACCTGTGGACTTTCAACGAAGAGATCGTGGCGCGCGCCGCCTTCGCCAGCCCGGTGCCGCTGATCAGCGGCGTCGGCCACGAGACCGACACCACGATCATCGACTACGTCGCCGATGTGCGCGCGCCGACGCCTTCGGTCGCCGCCGAGCTCGCCACGCCCGACGTGGCCGAGCTGGCCGGCGGCGTGGCTTTGCTGGCCGAGCGCCTCGACGCCAGCATGC
>CALLYN010000864.1 GCA_937858455.1 uncultured Kouleothrix sp. | reverse complement strand
CGTGGAGGACGCGCGCCGGTTGCTTCCCGGATTGCTGGGCAACACCGGGCTCACCTCGCAGGCCATGGTGATCGCCCTCATGGCCGCTCTTCGGGTGGGTGACAGGGAGACGGCCATGACGATCGCGCAGCACCGGATGCTCGCGGAGTTCATTCACGTGTTTCCGCGGCTGCTGCCGTCGCTGCACGGACTGCTCGACCATCCCGACATGGCGCCGCGCCGGCTGGAAGCGGCGCAATCAGCAGCGCGCCTGCCAGCAGCCACCAACCGGCGGGCACAGCCGGGCGCGGCGTTAGCGGCCCAGGTGCGCGGCGAAGACCAAGGGCCAGCCGCAAGGCAAACAGCCCCAGACCCAGCAGCAGCAATGGAACGGCGGCGCTAGCAACCGGCGGGTAGCCGCCGAGCGCATCGGCGCGGCCGCCAATGCCGGTGGCGGGGCCGCCTGGCGCCCTCAACAAAGCACCGTAGGCTTGCCACCAGGCCGCGAGCCGGCTCGGCTCGGCATTCATTCTCAGGCCAATGGCCGGGTTCGCCAACACAGCATAGCCAAATGGCAGCCAGAGCAGCGCCAGCAGCGCCAGTGCCGGCCAGCAGCGCGCAAACCAGCCCCGGCCATACCGGAGCCGCGCCAGCAGCAAAGCCACAAGCACCAGCAGCGGCAGCGCCAGGCGCAGCGAGCGATCGGCATACACCGCAACGCCAGCGGCCAGCGCCAAGCCGGAAGCCGAGGCACGGCCGGCATACCCAACGAACCGCAACGCCGCCAGCAGCGCCAGCACCCACAGCGCCGGCGCCAACGCCTGCGGCGCGGCGACGCGCCCAAGGCCGATCAGCCAAGGCGCCGCAGCAGCAAACAGCCCGGCCAGGGCAGCGGCGGCACGCGGGATCTGCAGCCGCAGCGCGAGGGCGTAGCAGAGCGGGGCCAGCAGCGCGCCGGCAAGCGCGGCAACCAGCCGCCCAGCAAGCGGCGTAGCGCCGAGCAGCGCGACCAGCGGCAGCTCAAGGTAGGTCAGCAGTGGAGCATCCCACCCACCCAGCCCCTCGATCGCGGCGATCGGCAGCACCTGGCCGAGGTGATCGCGCCCGGTTGCCAGCAGGTGCCAGGCGTCGGCCAGGCTTACGGCCTCGGCCGGGCCAAGCGCAATCGGCGATCGCCAGAGCGCGGCCAGGCGCAGCGCCAGCGCCAGCACAAACAGCGCCGCCTGTGGGCCAAGCCCATGGGCCGCGCACCAGGCCCCGAGCAGCGCCGCCAAGCCCAGCAGCGCCGTAGCGAGCAGCGCTGCCGCCACCAGGCGCGGCGAAAAGCCAAGGGGATACGCGCGCAGTTCGACAACCTGCACGCCGAGGTAGCGATGGTCGTCGAACGGCGAGCGATCGGCGGTGCTACGCAGCACCAGCGCCGCTGTGCCGGGCGGTAGCTCGGCATGGTAGCTGGTAGGCAGCTCTGGCACATCGAACGCCGCCAGGGGCTGCGTATCGGCTAGCAGCGCCACATGCGGCGGCGCCCGGCCAGGCCAGCGTGGCGCGGCCAGCGTCAGCTGAATATCGATCGGCGCCGAGCTACGCCAGATCGGCACTACCAGGCGGTCGCCCGTCCAGCGATAGGAGGTTTGATCGCCCTGCTGGGCATACCAACCGCGCACGTCGGCCCAGCGTATCGGCGATTGCGCGCTCAACACCAGCAGCAGCGCGGCCCACAGGCCCAGCAGGGCCAACGGCAGATGCCAGTAGCGGTTCATCGTCTCTCATCAACAGGGCGCGGTTGATGCGCGCATTATACCGCCAGCGCCAAAACGCACAATCTCATGTTATACTGCTGCGCAACGATACAGCTTCGTAACGGTGCATAAGTACGCGGAGGCCCGCGTAAAGAGATGTTCTGAGGGCACGGCCCTCTACGATGGTCTTTTGCCGTTCGCTGCCGCTATGGCTGCAAACGGCAAAAGGCGGTTTTCGGTGGCGAGTGCACCGCCCCACGCCCCACCGCGTAACCTGTGTAACGGTGAGGACATGCCGCACCTGTCGTTTGTGACACCGGCAGCACTCGCGCTGCTGGCGCTCGCGCCACTGCTGTGGGCGCTGGCGCTGCTGACGCCCCGCCGCGTTGCGCGCTGGCGCTTTTGGGCGAGCCTGCTGCTGCGCAGCGCCATGCTCGTGGCGCTGGTGCTTGGGCTAGCCGGCGCACAGCTAGTGCAGCCGGTGCGCGCGCTCACCACGGTGTTTCTGCTCGACGCCTCGGACTCGATCGCCCCAAGCCAGCGCGAGCGCGCGGTCCAATATATCGACCAGGCGCTGCGCAAGCTGCCCAGCGGCGACCGCGCGGCCGTGGTGGTCTTCGGCGCCGGCGCGCTGGTCGAGCGCGCTCCAGCCCGCTTATCGGCGCTAGGCCAGATCAACTCGCTGCCGGTCAGCACCCGCACGAACATTCAGGAGGCTATGCAGCTCGGGATCGCGCTGCTGCCAGCCGACTCGCAGAAGCGGCTGGTGCTGCTCTCGGATGGTGGCGAAAACAGCGGCCACGCGGTCGAGGCCGCGCGGCTGGCGCTCGCGCGCGGCGTGCCGCTCGACGTAGTGACGCTCCGCAGCGAGCGCGGCGCCGACGTCATTCTTACCGCCGTCGAGATGCCGGCGCAGGCGCGCGAGGGGCAAGAGGTCGCGCTGACAGTTGCGCTGACCTCGAACATAGCCACGCGCGGCCGCCTGCAGATCCTCGTCGACGGGCAGCTAGCGCGCGAGCTGGACGTCGCCATCCCGGCCGGGGCGAGCAGCGTGGCGGTGCGGCTGCCATCCGGCACGGCGGGCTTCCGGCGAATCGAGGCCAGGCTCGCGGCCGATGGCGACACCGAGCCACAGAATAACCGCGCCGGGGCTTTCACCGAAGTGCTCGGGCCGCCGCGCGTGCTGCTGATCGCCGCCGACCCCACGCGCGCCGCGAACCTCCAGGCCGCGCTTGAGTCGACTGGCGTGCGAACCGACCTACGCGCGCCGAACCAGGCCCCCGCCAGCCTCGACCAGCTGAGCAACTACGCCGGGGTGGTGCTCGTCGATACGCCCGCGCGCGACGTGCCGCGCGAGCTGCTACGCGCGCTGCCCAGTTATGTGCGCGACCTGGGGCGCGGCCTGGCCATGATCGGCGGCGGCGAATCGTTCGGCGCCGGCGGCTACCGGCGCGCGGTGCAGGACAACAGCGGGGCAAGCATCGAAGACGCGCTGCCGGTGAACCTCGACCCGCTTGACACTGCGCAGCAGCCTGACCTGGCGCTGATGCTGGTGATCGACCGCAGCGGCAGCATGGGCGAGCCAGGCGGCGGTAGCCGCACCAAGCTCGATCTGGCCAAGGAGGCGGTATACCAGGCCACGCTCGGCCTGAGCAAGCGCGACCAGGTGGGCCTGGTGGTGTTCGACGACGCGGCCGAGACGATCCTGCCGCTGCAAAAGCTGCCATCGACCGTGGAGATCGAGCAGGCGCTTGGCCGCTTCGACCAGGGCGGCGGCACCGATATTCTGCCTGGCTTGCAGACAGCGGCGAACGCGATCAGCGGAGCCAACGCCAAGATCAAGCATATTATTCTGATGACCGACGGCCTGGCGCCCAGCAACTACAGCCAGCAGGTCGACGAGCTGCGCGCGGCGGGTGTGACGATCTCGACTGTGGCGATCGGCAGCGACGCGAACCCAAACCTGGAAGACATTGCCACGCAAGGCGGCGGGCGCTACTATAAGGTGGAAAACGCCGCCGCCATCCCGCGGATCTTTCTGCAAGAAACCGTGATCGTGGCCGGGCGCGACATCATCGAAGGCAAATTCACGCCGGCCGTGGCGCTGCAGGCGCCGGTGGTGCGCGGGCTTGGCGGGCTGCCACCGCTGTATGGCTACAATGGCACCGAGATCAAGCAGGCCGCGCGCGCCATTCTGGTGACACCCGACGGCAAGCCGATCCTGGCGCAGTGGCAGTATGGCCTGGGGCGCGCGGTGGCGTGGACGAGCGACTTCAAAGGCCAGTGGGGCCGCGAGTGGGTCGGCTGGGATCAGTTCCCGCGCTTCGTGGGCGGCCTGGCCGATATGCTGCTGCCGCCGCGCCCGTCCGGCACGCTCACGCTGCGAGCCAGCGCCAGCGCCGGCCAGACCGCGTTTGAGCTCGACGCGCAGGACGACCAGGGCCGCACGGTTAACCAGCTCGCGATTCGGGCGCAGCTGGTCGCGCCCGATAATACCAGCGCCCCGCTGAACTTCAGCCAGATCGGCCCCGGCCGCTACCGCGCCACCGCCCCCGCCGACACGCCGGGCGTATACCTGGCGCGGCTGGCGGCTACAAACGCCGATGGCCAGCCTATTGGCACAGCCGCCACTGGGCTGGTGGTGAACTACTCGCCGGA
Organism: uncultured Kouleothrix sp.; assembly: GCA_937858455.1. Classification (GTDB taxonomy): domain Bacteria; phylum Chloroflexota; class Chloroflexia; order Chloroflexales; family Roseiflexaceae; genus Kouleothrix. Next base: position 20,506 of record CALLYN010000864.1, on the reverse strand, counting down.
GTATGGCGAGACGCGCGACAACCCACAGCTGCTGCGCGACCTGGCGAGCCTCACTGGCGGGCGCGCCGACCCTGCCGCCGAGACAGTGTTCGACTCGCCGGCACAGGCTGTCGGCACTGTCACCGAGATCAGCCTGCCGCTGCTGTGGCTGGCGCTGCTGCTCTGGCCGCTCGACATTGGCCTGCGCCGACTGTTCCCGCGGCTGGGCGAATTCGCGCCCTGGCTAGCGGCGCTCCGCCCCAGGCCAGGCGCGCGCCCGGCCAGCCCAGAGCGCGGCGCGACACTAAGCCGGCTTGGCGCCGCCAAGCAGCGCGCGCGCGACCTGCGGGCCGTGCCCGAGCTGCAAGCACGCCCGGCCGAGCCAGCCGCACCAATCTTTCAGGCTGCCGCCGAGCCAGCCGACCAGCCGCCCACAGCGCCAGCCGAGCCAGCCGCGCCAGCGCCAGCCCCGAGCGACGACGACCAGTTCGCCCGGCTGATGGCTGCCAAGCAGCGCGCCCGCAAACAGCGCCAGCAGTAGCATGAAACCCTGCCGCGCCAGCCGCGTAGATCATTAGGAGTTACGCACTTGCGTGCTTCGGGTTCCTCACGGTACGAGATTGAGCCTGCGGCAGCAGGGTACTTGTTCATCTTCTGTGAACGGTTTTTCCGCGCGGAACGCGGAAAAACCGTTCACGATACAGAGAACAGTACCGCTCTGCCTTTGGCAGAGCCCGCCAACTGCGCAAGTCCTAATCATTATTGAACAATCGAGCCAATCGAAGACGGCTTCATACGCGGAATGCCAAATTGAGCTTTGCAATCGGTTTCGGCATCCAAATTTGCTTCTAGCAAAAAGCGCGTTTTACCTCTTGACAAACAGGTAAAACGCGCTATAATTTCGCACTGGTGAACGAATTCACCAGACGTTATTCGGGCTCTCCGGCACGCGGCGACCGCCCCGCGAGGCAACTGACCGACGTGTTACCGCCAGGGGAGATGGCGCCCATTGCATTGGGCCAGCCATCCGGGTGGCGGGTCCGGCGAGCTTTCCCAGAGGGATTATGGACGGTAAGGCCAACTTACAGCACCGCGACTTTTCACGCTGTGCCACGCTGAATCACCCACCTGGTGAGTCGGCGCCTGCCGCCCTGCCCCAGCGTCGCTAAGCGACGCCTGCCTCTGCCGCACGCGCCCCTGCACCAGCCGGTGTAGGGGCTTCTTCTTGCCCTTCAGCCTGGCCTGCGCCCGTCGCTCGACTGGATGCGCCACGGCGCGTCATTGCGCCCTGAAACCAGGATGGAGAAACCCAAGATCACACAATCTCTTCGCCCGGCCTACCCAAACCATATTCGACAAGCAAGCCGCCGCACTGCGCGCCGCGCGCCGTGTGCCGGCTTCAGGCTGCCGTTTTTTCAGATTGCGTCGCGCGTGACACGCGCATATCAAGGAGGGCACCAGCATTGAGCAAGCAGTCCTATCTCGACTACATTCAGAATCGGTACGGCATTGAGTCCGAAGGTATGCTGACTGATTTTCTCAGTCGCCGGGATGGGCGGCTGCTGCTTGCAGACCGCATCGACCTTAGCGCCATGGCCGAACGCTACGGCGCACCGCTGGAGATCGCCTACTGCCCGCTGATCACCACCCAGGTTGAGCGCATGCTCGGCTGGGCGGCCGGCGCGCGCGCGGAAAGTGGCTACGAGGGCGAGTTTCTGTACGCCTACGCCACCAAGGCCAACTTCGCCGAAGAGGTCGTGCGCACCGCCCTTGCGGCTGGCGCGCACTACGAGACATCCGCCACCGCCGACGTGTTGATCGCGCACCATCTATGGCGGCAGGGCGTGTTGCCCGACACGCGCTACCTGTTCTGCAACGGCTCAAAAGAGGCGAGCTACGTCGACGCGATCGTGGCGCTGCGCGAGGCCGGCTACGCGCGCGTGGTGCCGATCCTCGACGACCTGGCCGAGCTCGACGCATACCTGGCGCGCTGCACGGAGCCGCTGCTGCTCGGCGTGCGCGAGCGGCACTTCGCCGATGTCGTCAATCCGGCCCATCCCGGCGGCGAGCGCTTTGGGCTGACCCAGGACGAGATCGCCGAGGTTGCACGGCGGCTGGCCGGCACGCCGCACCAGCTGGTGGTGTACCACGCGATGGTCGGCAGCCAGCTCGAAGATATGGACGGCTGGATGGCGCGGCTCGAGCGCTCGGCGGCAGCCTACTGCCGGCTGCGCCAGCAGGTGCCGACGCTGCGCGCGTTTAACTTTGGCGGCGGCATGCCCACCTCGGCGTACGCGCTCGGCTTCGCCTTCGACTACCCGGCATTTCTACGCCGCCTGATGGCCAGCCTCGCGACGGTGTGCGCCGAGCACGGCGTGCCCCAGCCCGACATTATCGGCGAGTTTGGGCGCTACACCGTGGCGAACCATAGCGTCTACCTGTTCGAGGTTGGCGCGGTGAAAGCCGCGCAGGCCTCCCAGGCCGAGCCGTGGTACTTGGTCAATGGCAGCATGATGGTGTCGCTGCCCGATACGCTGATCGTCGAAGACCAGCAGTTCATTGTGCTGCCGCTCGAGCGCTGGGATGCCGAGGCGCGCGGCGTGCGGCTGGGCGGCCGGCGCACCTGCGACTCGGACGACATGTTTCCGCGGCCGTCGCAGCCGCCGCTGATGCTGCCCGATGCCGGCGCAGGGCTGACGGTAGCGGTGTTCGGCGTAGGCGCCTACCAGCAGATGATCTCGGGCCGCGGCGGCGCGCACCACTGCCTCAACCCCGAGATGAGGCGGATCATTATCGAGCAGGACGACGACGCGCTGGTGGTGCGCGAGGTTGCCCCACAAAACCTGGGCGCGATCATGAGCCTGCTGGGCTACGCCACCGAGCAGCTGGAGCCGGTTGCGCGGCCGATGCCGGCCGTGCGGCCTGAGCCGGTGCGCGCGAATCGGCGCCGCCAGCTCGCGCCGCGCCCACGCTCGCTGGTGGCACGCGCCGGGCGAGCATCGGCGCCGGCCGCGTAGTACCACGTGCGTCGTTCGGCACCGCAATGAGACACATTTGCCTGCGGTGGCTCCAAGTGCGATTTTCCGCGCGGAATGCGGAAAATCGCACTTGGAGCAATAGTCACGGCGCGCTCTGCCGAAGGTAGAGCGCGCCAGCTGCGTATGTCGTCAAGTAATCAAGCTCTGCGCTCGGCTTCGCCAAGCGCCCCCTCGGAACGCACCTCGGCCGCCACTGCTGCATCGCCATTCAGCCCCGCGTGCCGGAGGGTGCGCGCGTAAAGCACCAGAGTTGGCGCCAGCAGCGCGCCAGCCACCGCAAGTGCGGCCCGCAACGAGAAGAACGTACCGATCGCACCAACCACTGGCCCACCCACAGTCTGGCCGAGCGCGTTGCTCTGGCTGCCGATCGAGAGCACGGTCGCGCGCGTCTGAGGGCCGGTCTGCTGAACCAGCCAGGCGCTGTAGAGCGGGCCGCTGAGCGAGTGCAGCACAGCCTTGAGCGCCAGCATAGCGAAGGCCAGCGCGAAGCTGCCGGCCAGCGCAAAGGCGATCACGCTTGCGACGATCAGGCCATTCAACACCAAGAGCACGCGCGCGGTCGACCGGCTGCTCTGGCTGATCGAGTCCAGCCGGCGCTGGAACGCCGCCGTGATGGCCATGCTGACGATCGCCGTCCCGATGTTGATGATGCCGAACCACACCACCGGCTTGAGCGCGCCAAGCGACGGGAAGCTGAAATCGAGCAGGATGTGCGCCTCCCACAGGCGATCGAAGCCCTCGCTGGCTGCGCCGCCAACCAGGTTCACGGCCAGCAGCGCCAGCAGCACCGGGCTGGCGCGCACAACGCGCGCACCAGCCGAGAACGTACCAAACATCGCGCGCCACGAGGCGCGCTCGGCCTGCGGGGCCGGCCGAAAGCCACGCTCGGGCATATACAGCGCCAGAAAGACGCCAAGCGCCAGGTAGAGCGCGCCGCCCAGGATCACCGGCAGCGCCAGCTGGACGCTCGCCAGGCCGACACTGGCGAGCACGCCTAAAATGCCGACGCCCCGGCCGACCTGAGCCGCGCGTAGGTAGGCCCGCCCGACCTGCTCCTCGCCAACCTCGTCGGCCAGCCAGGCATCGGTGGCACCGCTGAGAAAGGTCTCCCCAACGCCACGAATCGCCTCGGCTGCCAGCACGCCGGCCAGCAGCGGCACCGCGCCCTCGAGCACAAAGGCGGCCCCAAGGATGACCGTACCAATGATCACCGACAGCCGGCGGCTGTATGTGTCGGCCACAACGCCGGTTGGCACCTCGAACAGCAGAATGACGCTTTCTAAAACCGTGCCGACCAGCACAAGCTGGAATGGATTCATGCCGACGGCGCTGACATAGTAGACCGCCAGCACGGTAAACATAAGCGCACTGGCGAACGTAGATACACCGCTGATAACCAGATAGACAAAGAAGGCGTCGAGCCTTCTGCGATGGCGAAGCATAGGTGCTCCTCAATAAATATGCCGTACGCGGCCGGGGCTTTGCCCTCGGCAGGGCGCGCCTCTTGTTCTGTATGGCGACCAGAATCGGCGCACAGAAGCGCGTACGTACCACGCTGCCGCAGGCTGAAATCAGCCTCTATTGCGGGCGAGCGCGTAGCTTGTGACAATACAGCGAGCGGCCAGCGCGCATCCGTTTGCCAAACGGGTATGCTCGTGGCCGCCAGGTATACGAAAGCCACAGGCGCGCGCCCGTGGCCACAGGTTCAAGATCGTACGTGGGCAACTTCGTGCGAGGTGCGTCAGGCGGAAGCTCGCGGGCGGCGCGCCGCCCACGAATTCCCTTCTTCTGCCGCAGTGCAGCAGAAGCCACAGCAATCCAACGAAGTTGGTATGATTGGCCGGAAGGTGCGCTTAGACGGGCATTCCCCGCATGGAGGCCGAAGAAAGCCCAAAGTTGTTCGTAGTGGCTGCCATGTGCGCGCCCTCCCTCTCGTCGATTGCTGCACCAGTGTAGCACAGCGGCGACGGCGGGCAATCGGCCCTTGGGCCGATGCACGCGACGGCGCATTTGTCGGCATGCCCAACCTATGCTACGATACGAGTTTGTGACAGCATACAGATGAAAGAGCGCAACATTCATGCCCGGCGACCAGATCGTTGTGCGCGGCGCACGCGAGCACAACCTCAAGAACATCGATGTCACCATCCCGCGCGACCAGCTCGTGGTGATCACCGGGCTCTCCGGCTCGGGCAAATCGACGCTCGCGTTCGACACGATCTTCGCTGAAGGCCAGCGACGTTATGTTGAGTCGCTCTCGGTGTATGCCCGCCAGTTTCTGGGCCAGCTGAACAAGCCCGACGTCGACGCGATCGACGGGCTTTCGCCGGCGATTGCGATCGACCAGAAAGGCAACACCCGCAACCCGCGCTCGACCGTCGGCACTGTCACCGAGATCTACGACTACCTGCGGCTGCTGTTCGCGCGGATCGGCCACCCGCACTGCCCGATCGACGGCCGCCCGCTTGAGCGCCAGACCACGCAGCAGATGGTCGACGCAATTCTGGCGCTGCCCGACGCCACCCGCCTGCTGCTGCTGGCGCCGGTGACGCGCGACAAAAAAGGCGAGCACCAGAAAGTGCTCGACGACGCGCGCAAGAGCGGCTTTGTGCGGGCGCGGATCGACGGCGCGGTGCGCGACCTCGACGAGGAGATCAAGCTCGAAAAATACAAGCCGCATACGATCGAGGTCGTGGTCGACCGGCTGGTGATCCGCCATCCAGCCGCCGACGACGAAGGGCGAAAGAGCAAAGCCCAGGCGGCAAGCAGTTCGCCATCGGCCCTGCGCCCTGCGCCGGCTACCAACCACCCCGACCGCATCCGCGTGTCGGACTCGGTTGAGACGGCGCTCAAGCTGGGCAATGGCATGCTGGTGGCGCAGATCGTCGGCGAGGGCGCGGCGCGCGACCTGACCTTTTCGCAGCAGTACGCCTGCCCGGTGCACGGGCCGATCAGCCTGGGCAACCTCGAGCCGCGCGACTTCTCGTTCAACAACCCAAACGGCGCCTGCCCAACCTGCGGCGGCCTCGGCGTGATCCGCGAGATCGACCCCGACTTGGTGCTACCCGACCGCGCGCTGACGCTGGCCGAGGGCGCAATCGTGCCCTGGAGCCGCATGAGCCGGGCGCAGCGCCGCTACTTCGACGACGTGCTTGAGTCGCTGGCCGAGCATATGCGCTTCTCGATGCAGGCGCCGGTGCGCGAGCTGCCGCCCGACGCGATCGCCACGATCTTGTACGGCTCGAACGGCGATATTATGCCGCTGCGCTACCACATGCGCGGCGAAGAGCGCGTCGTCAACGGCCCGTTCGAGGGCGTGATCCCCAGCCTGCGCCGCAGGCTCGAGGAGGCGACCGACGAGGCCGAGCGCGCCGAGATCGACCAGTATATGACGCCGCGTACCTGCACCACCTGCAACGGCGCGCGGCTGCGCCCCGAAGTGCTCGGCGTGACGATCGGCAGCCAGAATATCGCCCAGGTGGCGGCGCTGCCGGTGGAGCAAACGCTTGTCTGGAGTGAGACCCTGCTCAAAGACCAACGACCAACGACCAACGACCAAAGCGCGTCGTCAGGGGGCGATGCCTCATCTTTGGCCCTTGGTCCTTCGCCGGTGGCCGAGCTGACATCGCGCGAGCGCATGATCGCCACGCCGATCCTGAAGGAAGTGCGCGCCCGGCTGGCCTTTCTGGCCGATGTGGGCCTTGGCTACCTGACGCTCGACCGCACCGCCGCCACGCTCTCGGGCGGCGAGTCGCAGCGCATCCGGCTGGCGACGCAGATCGGCTCGGGGCTGATGGGCGTGCTGTACATCCTCGACGAGCCGAGCATTGGGCTGCACCCGCGCGACCATCACCGCCTGCTGGCGACCATCCAGCGCCTGCGCGACCTGGGCAACACCGTGCTGATCGTCGAGCACGACGAAGACACCATCCGCGCGGCCGATTGGATCATCGACATCGGGCCAGGCGCGGGCGAGCACGGCGGCGAGCTGATCGCCAGCGGGCCGCTCGCGGCGATCGTGGCCGAGCCGCGCTCGCTGACCGGCCAGTTTCTGAGCGGGCGGCGACGCATCCCGGTGCCGCGGCGGCGGCGCGCCGGCAACGGCAAAAGCCTGGTCGTCAAAGGCGCGCGCGAGCATAACCTCAAGAATATCGACGTAGCCCTGCCGCTTGGCACGCTGATCTGCGTCACCGGCGTGAGCGGATCGGGCAAATCGACTCTCGTGACCGACACGCTGTACCCGCGCCTGGCCCAGGCGCTCTACACCACCCGCGCGCGCGCCGGGGCGCACGACAGCATCTACGGCATCGAGCACCTCGACAAAGTCATCGACATCGACCAATCGCCGATCGGCCGCACGCCGCGCTCGAACCCGGCCACCTACACCAAGGCATTCGACCCGATCCGCCAGCTGTTTGCACAGGTGCCCGAGGCGCGCGCGCGCGGCTACGACGCCAGCCGCTTCTCGTTCAATGTCAAAGGCGGGCGCTGCGAGCACTGCAATGGCGAGGGGCTGATGCAGATCGAGATGCAGTTCCTGCCCGATATCTTCGTGCCGTGCGAAGTATGCGGCGGGGCGCGCTATAACCGCGAGACGCTCGACATCCGCTACCGTGGCAAGAATATTGCGGAGATCCTGGACATGACCGTCGAAGAGGCGCTGGCATTTTTCGAGCGCGTGCCGGCCCTGCGCGAGAAGCTGCAGACGCTGATGGACGTCGGGCTGGGGTACGTGCGGCTCGGGCAATCGGCGACAACGCTTTCGGGGGGCGAGGCGCAGCGTATCAAGCTGGCTACCGAGCTGGCGCGCCGCGCCACCGGGCGCACGCTCTACATCCTCGACGAGCCGACCACCGGCCTGCATTTCGCCGATATCGAGCGGCTGCTGCACGTACTGCAGCGGCTCGTCGACGCCGGCAACACCGTGCTGGTGATCGAGCACAACCTGGATGTGGTCAAAAGCGCCGACTGGATCGTGGATATGGGGCCGGAGGGCGGCGACGCAGGCGGGCGGGTTGTGGCCGCAGGCACGCCCGAGCAGCTTGCCAAAGTGGCCGAGTCGCATACCGGCGCATTTCTGCGAAACATGCTATAGTACCAGCTACGTTATCGGGCGGAGTGCAACCACGTTGATCGTCACGTCGTAGTTGTTCGGCCCGCAGGTTGGTAGCCGGCGCGTACTCAGCAGCCGCCGCCAATATTCAAAATCGGTTACATTTGGCTGCACCTGCCGGCGGTAGACAATGCTTGTTGGGTAGCCCAGCTGCGGATCGTAGGCGACGCTGCCCTGCACCACCCGATAGCACGAGCACGATTGCAGCGAGCTGTAGCACGGCGTTGGCCGATCCAGCAGCTCGCTGATCTCGAACAACCGCGCCACTGTCGTCACCCCGATCCACGAAACCCTGCAGCTATTCGCCACGATGCGCCGCAGCCGCTCGCCGTCGGTCTCGAGCTCCTGCGCGCATGAATTACCGCCATACTCAATCCGAATGGCGATACGATAGCTGGCAAACGCGCGCGCGACCCAGCGCTGCTGCGCCTCAGCGCGGCGCTGGGCCGGCGAGGCCGACCACGAGAGCATGCCGATCGACACGCAGCTGCCAACGAGCAGCAGCCCGGCGAGCAGCAGCCCGGCGCTACGGCCTACCAGCCGCATTGGCTCGCGTACAAACTGTGAACAAAGATTCATCGTACGCCAATTGGCTAAAGGCTATTACAAAGCCATACCATCTGCCGCGCATAACAAAATTGATAACTTTGCATTATCGTAACAATCACAGTTTGCGCATCTGGGTACGCTACTCTGGATCATTAACAGAACGTACGCGGCCGCCTTCAGCGCGGGATGTCTGGGGGCACATCACCCGCACGAGCCTTACGAGTAACACAAATGAGGCATTTGTCGAGCTTACATTTTTACTTTCTGCCTCGTAGAGAGGATCAACAGTGGAACGAAGGCAACGAGTCGCAATAACAATCGCTGTGTGTCTTGTCGTCATACTTGTAACCATCGGCTTCACCGACCTGATCACACCTAATATTGCCATCCTGGCCTCGGGCGGCTACGTGCCGCTGCTGGGCGGTGGCTCAGGAAGCTCGAGTGGCGGCCTGCTCGACCCGGCGTTTCTTGGCGCCGAGAGCGAGCGCTCTGGCCTGGCCAACACGCTATTCGACGACCCTACCGCCCAGGCCGCCGAGCCGACCGCTACCGCGTATATCGCGGCTGAGGCCGGGCCATTCGGCAACTCGGCGCAGCTCGAGGTTGAGCCGACGCTCATCCGGCCGCCAGTCATCGCCAGCGCAACACCAACTGTGCCAAGCGGCAGCACCGCCCAGCCCGGCAGCGCAAGCCCGGCTGCCGGCGGCGGCTCGCAGCCTACCAGCACCAGCGGCACCAGCGCATCGCCAGGCCAGCCAACCGACACCGGCTCGACGGGGATCCTGCGTCGCGCCACCCCGACCAGCCCGCCGGCTACCAGCACGCCGGTGCTGCCGGGCCGCGGCACAGCCCAGCCGAGCCCCACCACGCGCCCGCAGACGACGCAGGTGCCTAGCAGCACGGCCGTAGCGCCATCATCCACCAGCATACCAGCAAGCAGCACGCCAGTGCCGCCGACATTCACGCCGTCGGTTACGCGCACGCCGACTGCGACACGCACGCCGACTGCGACGCGCACGCCAGTGACACCGACGAGCACACCGGTGCCGCCGACGCGCACACCGGTGCCACCGACGAGCACACCAGTGCCACCGACGAGCACACCAGTGCCACCGACGAACACACCGGTGCCGCCGACCGACACGCCGGTGCCACCGACGAACACACCGGTGCCGCCGACCGACACGCCTGAACCGCCGACCGACACGCCGGTGCCGCCGACCGACACGCCGGAACCGCCGACCGACACGCCGGTGCTACCCGCCCCGCCGCTGCTGCCGGCGCTGTGCCCACCAATTTGCCTATCGATCCGCTAATACGCTCTTCGCTTGATCACGTATAGATTGTATTGCGCTGCGTGGCTTTGCCACGCAGCGCAATACAAAAAGAAATTTGGGTGGGGCGGCTTCGCCGCCCCCAAACCCCCACCAAAGTGTAAGTAATCAAGCGAATTTGGTATCATACGCCATCGGACAAGCGCGCGAAAAGCAGATACCGCCGTGGCCTGAAGCCACGGCGGTATCTGCTTTTCGCGCGCCGTAGCCCTGTGCTACCTTGCGATCTCGCGCGAGATCACCAGGCGCTGGATCTCGCTGGTGCCCTCGTAGATCTCGGTAATCTTGGCATCGCGGAAGAAGCGCTCGACCGGATACTCCTTTGAGTAGCCATTCGAGCCGTGCACCTGCACCGCTTTGGTAGCCGTCCACATCGCGGTTTCCGAGGCGTACAGCTTGGCCATCGAAGCAGCCGCCACATAATCGAGGTGGTTATCTTTACGCCAGGCAGCCTCGTACGTCAGCAGCCGCGCAGCCTTGATGCGCGTGGCCATATCGGCAAGAGTGAAGCCCACGCCCTCGAACTCGATGATCGGCTTGCCGAACTGCTCGCGAAGCTTGGCATATTCGAGCGCGGCCTCGTAGGCGCCCTGCGCGATGCCGACCGCCTGCGCCGCGATACCGATGCGGCCGGCGTTCAGGATCGTCATGGCGATCTTGAAGCCCTGGCCCTCGGCGCCAAGCCGCCGCCAGGCCGGCACGCGATAGTTATCGTAGGCCATCTGGCACGAGTGTGCGCTGCGAATGCCGAGCTTATGCTCAACTTTTACAACGCTGCAGCCGGGGGCGTGGGTGTCGACAAGGAACGCGCTGATGCCGCGTACGCCCTGCGACGGGTCGGTCATGGCCATGAGAATAATCGTGTCGGCGTGGTCGCCGTTGGTCACCCAGTTTTTGATCCCGTTGATCACATACTCGTCGCCATCACGCACCGCGCTGGTCTTCTGGGCGGCCGCGTCCGAGCCGGCGCCCGGCTCGGAGAGCGAGAACGCGCCGAGGGCGCGGCCAGCCGCCAGTGGCGCCAGCAGCTCGCGCTTCTGCTCCTCGGTGCCAAACTTTTCGAGGCCATAGCATACCAGCGAGTTGTTCACCGAGGCAATCACGCCGAGCGAGGCGTCGACGCGCGAAAGCTCTTCGACCACAATCGCGTACGAGATGTAGTCGAGCGCCGCGCCGCCGTACTCTTCGCCGATCGCCACGCCCAGAAAGCCGAGCTGGCCCATTTTTTTCACCAGCTCGGTTGGCCATTCCATCGCCTCATCGCGCGCCGCAGCGCTCGGCTTGGCCTCTTTCTCGGCGAAGTCGCGCACGGCCTGGCGCAAAAGCTCGTGATCGTCGGTTGGCGCAAAATTCATAATGATACCTCCTTGTATCGTATTGGTATTGGCCGGCCGCGCTGGCTAGTCGGCGGCCCGGCAAGATCAGGCTGCCGCAGAGCGCCCGAGCGCACACCGCGCTAGCGGCGCTCGGCCATTGGCGTGTATTGCACGTCCATTGGGCCAATATACTCGGATTCCGGCCGGATCAGGCGGTTGTCGCTATACTGCTCGTAGACGTGCGCCGTCCAGCCGGCAACGCGGCTGATCGCGAAGATCGGGGTGAACAGGTCGATCGGTATGCCCAGCGTATAGTACACCGAGGCCGAGTAGAAATCGACATTTACCGGCAGCGGCTTGGATTCCTGCACCAGCACGCGGATGCGCTCGGACATATCGTACCACTTGCGATTGCCCGACGACTCGGCCAGCTCGCGCGAAAGCCGCTGCAGCCACGCGGCGCGCGGGTCGTCGGCCTTGTAGACGCGGTGGCCAAAGCCCATGATCTTCTTTTTGGCGTTCACGGCCCCGCGAATGTACTGGTCGACGCGGTCGACCTGGCCGATCTCGCGCAGCATGTGCATCACCTGCTCGTTGGCGCCGCCGTGCAGCGGGCCTTTGAGCGTGCCAAGCGCCGAGGTAATCGCCGAGTGCAGATCCGAGAGCGTCGAGGCGGTGATGCGCGCCGAGAACGTCGAGGCGTTCAGGCCGTGATCGGCGTGCAAGATCAGGCAGGTATCGAGCACCTGGGCCGATTTCGCGTCGGGCTCCTTGCCGGTGAGCATATACAGGAAGTTGGCGGCGTGCCCAAGCGTGTTGTGCGGCAGAATCGGCCACTGGCCCTTGCGAATGCGATCCCAGGCCGCCACGATCGTCGGCATCGAGGCCGTCAGGCGCGTGGATTTGTGCACATTCGCCTCGAGCGAATTATCGAGGTCGTCGGGGTCGTAGGAAGAAAGCGCCGACACGGCGGTGCGCAGCACTTCCATGGGCGCGGTCTTCTTGGGCAGCGACATAAGCAGGGCGAGGATCTCGTTGGGGATCTGGCGGTTCTCGAGAAACTTGCGCTGAAAGCTCTCGAACTGGCCGGCCGTGGGCAGCTTGCCATACCACAGCAGCGCCGTGGTTTCTTCAAATGTCGAGTGCTGCGCCAGGTCGTTGATATCAATGCCACGATAGAACAAACGGCCGTTGATGCCGTCGATGTAGCTAATCGCCGTCGCGGCCGCGACGATGCCTTCAAGGCCCTTGCCCATCGGTTTCCCTTTCTTTCAGCAGCCGATAGCGTGGCTTACGCAGTTGGCGCGCTCAGCCTGCGGCGGAGCATCGGAGTGCCATGCTGCCGCAGGCAAACGTGCTTCATTGAGATGCCGGATAATGCAACTGCGTACGTCGGAATAAGCACGAATGAGAAAGGACGAATGCCGGGCGGTTCGTCCTTTCTCATTCGCTCTTTATTGTTAGATAGCAAGGCATGTTACGGTGCGCTTGATACCTGCGACAGCGTGGAAGTCGTTCATCACCAGGCGGCCGACATCGCGCGACTCGGCGGTTTCGATCGTGACGATCACGTCGTAGGGGCCAGTCACCGCATCGACGTGCGTTACCCCTGGCAGGCTCGCGAGCGCGGCGATCACCTGAGCAACCTGGCCGGCCTCGGCTTCGATCAGCACATACGCCCTGGCTTGCATAGCGTGCTCCTGGACTCGAGCGCCGCAAGCGGCACGCACGCGCCGCCCGATTACGGCTGGCAACTGCGGCACATTATAGCACAGCGCCCTGGACGGGCAGGTTACAGCCTCAGGCCGCGCACGAAAGCTTCGGCCGCACCAACCTGGCCATCGGGCGGCGCGCCTTCGATCTGGTTGATCAGCGCGCTTGCGACGATCGCGCCGTCGGCGTAGGCGCCCACCTGGCGCACATGCGCGGCGCTGCTGATGCCAAAGCCGACTACAAGTGGCAGATCGGTGTGGCGGCGCACCCGCGCCAGGAAATCGGGCAAGCCCGGCCACAGCTCGCGGCGCGCGCCGGTGACGCCGGTGAGCGACACGCAGTAGATGAAGCCGCTGGCCATGCCGGCGATAGTGGCGAGGCGCTCGTCGGGGGTGGTGGGCGCCACGAAGAAGATCAGGTCGAGGCCGGCAGCGCGGCACAGCGCCTGGCACTCGCCAGCCTCTTCGGGCGGCAGGTCGGGGATGATCAGGCCATCGGCGCCGGCAGCGGCGGCGTCGGCCACCAGCCTGGGCAGGCCATAGCGCAGGAACGGGTTGAAGTAGCCCATCATCACCAGCGGCGCACGCACGCCACGGCGGCGCAGCTCGGCGACCGTTTCGATGCAGGTGCCTAGGCGCACGCCATTGGCCAGCGCGCGCTCGGCGGCACGCTGGATGGTCGCGCCATCGGCCAGCGGGTCGGAGAATGGCACACCCAGCTCGAACAGGTCGGCGCCGGCAGCCTCGAGCGCGGGCGCCAGGTCGAGCGCTGTGTCGCGCTCGGGAAAGCCGACCATCAGGTATGGCATCAGCGCGGCGCGGCCCTCGGCCTTGAGGCGCGCGAAGGTTTCGGAAATTCGGCTCATAGCTACCTCAGCTTATTCAAACGGCCTGGCAGGCGCTACCTGGCGCCCCTCACCTGATGCACCAGCACGGTGCCAAGCACGAAGTACACAAACGCGAGCGCGAATAGCACGGTGTAGCCAAGGTTCGCCCAGCCGGCGCCATGCCCGACGCGCTGAAACGTGTCGAGCAGCACGCCGCCGATCGGCACGGCCAGCACTTGCGGCAGCGTAAACGACACGTGCCAGACGCCCATGTCCTTGGCGTAATCATCTTCGCTCGGCAGCACATCGCTGGCCAGCGCCCAGTCGACGGCCTGGTAGGCGCCGTAGCCTAGGCCAAACACAAAGCCCATCAGCACCGCCAGCTCGAAGCCGCTGGCGAACAGAAACACCAGCACCACCGCCGCCTGCAGGCCGCCGCTCAGGTAGACGATGCGCTTGCGGCCGTAGCGGTCGGAGAGCACGCCAGCCACCAGCGAGCTGAGGATCGCGCCAAGCAGCAGCGGCAGCACAAAGAACGACGTGGCCCCGGCCGCGTCGCCGGCCAGCTTCACGCCGAAAAAGGTGTAGTTGAACTGCGCCGCGCCGCCGGCGATCACATCCTTCATATAGAACAGGAGAAACGACTGCACGGTAAACGTGCCCAACGTTATAAGAAAGCGCGTCCAGAACACCCAGCTAAAATCGCGCGATCGGAACGGCTCGACCAGGCCGCGCAGAAACGCGCCCCAGCGAAACGGCGGCACGCTGGGCGGCTCGGGCTCGTGCACTGTGAGCACGGTGCCGAGCATGCCGATCAGCATGATCGCGGCGATAATGGCATACGCCCCGGTGATTCCGCCGATCAGCGGCAGCACCAGCCCAGTGATACCGCCGAGGAAGTTGCCGAGCATCAGCATCAGGCCCATCCAGCCGCTGGCTGAGCCGCGCTGCGCGGGCGGCACCAGATCGGGGATCATACCCGAGTACGGCGCGGTAGCCAGGTTGTTCAGCAGCTCGATCCAGATAAACGCCAGAATATACGGCACCAGCGCCGACGGCGCGCTGGGAATAAGCGCCAGCGCCACCAGGCCCAGCACATTGCCGAGCGTGCCGGCCACCAGAAACGGCCTGCGGCGGCCCCAGCGCGTGCGCACGCGGTCGCTCCACGCGCCGAACAGCGGCGCCACGATCATCGAGGCAAAGGCGCCAATCGACAAGATCTGGCCGAGCGTGGTGCCCTTGAACTCGGCGCCGCCGATCAGCTCGGCCTGGAGCGGCAGCAGCGTGATCAGAATAGCCGTCCAGTGCGCGTTGGTGGCGAACCAGTACAGGCTCAACGCGGCCTGCTGCCAGGTGCTCATGCGCGGCCGATCGATGGGCGCAGAAATCGAAGGGGCGATCGCGTCGGCCATGACGTGCTCCTTGTTCAACCAGGCATACAGTGGATGGGAGTATTGTAACGCAAAACCGCCGCGACGCGGCGGCGCGCTACTTGGAGGCGGGCTTGCGCGGCGGGGCCACCGGCGCGGGTGGGCGGGCCTCGGGGGCCAGCTTGCCGCTGAGCAGCGGCCAGGCTTTCCAGAAGTACTCGGCGCCTGAGAATGCCGTCCAGACGATCGTCAGGAACATCGGCACCGGCCACAGGCTGAATAGCCACGAGATCACCGCAGCCAGGCCAGCATATGCGGGGGCGGCGCGAAAGGCCACAGCATCGGGGCCGTTGAACGCAGCGGCCAGCAGGCACCATACCAGCGCCGTCACCGTAATCACCAGCTTTTGCTTGCCATACTGGCGCGCCGAGATCACCTCGCCCTCGGCTGCGGCGAACGAGCGCAGCCCCGACACGGCAAAGTCGCGCACGATGATCAGCAGCGCGATCCAGCCCGAAATCAGGCCGGCTTCGACCATGGGGATGAGCGCGCCCGCGACGAAGATTTTATCGGAGATCGTGTCGAGAAACACGCCCAACGGCGAAACCACACCCATACGCCGGGCCAGCGGGCCATCGGCAATATCGCTGATCGCCATCACCAGCAGCAGCACCACGGCGCTATAGTAGCCCGCAGCGGTATTCAGCAGGATCAGCCACACGAGCAGCGGCGTCGTGACGATCCGAAAGATTCCGAGCAAGTTAGGCAAACTACGTGCTAGCACTAGAACCTCCTGTTGGCGAGCCTGCGACCATTATACTCCCGATGCGGGTGGTTTGTTTCAGGCTACTCGCCAACATCGACTTGGCCGAGCACCAGGCGCGTACCGCCGATCACCTGGCCGGCGCTGCGCACCGGCAGCCGGGCTTCTTCGGCCGGGTTGCCCGCCGGGTACACGCCCAGCAGCAGGGTGTAGCGCCCAGGCGGCAGGGCGGCTGGTAGCGCAATCGATCGCTCGTCGTGCAGCGGATCGCCCACGTGCCAGGTGCTGGTTTGCCCGGCGGGGTAGTAGCCGTCGAGCGGCCGGCGATCGTCCTGCGCGAGCGGAGGGGCATCGCAGTCGCGGCACAGGTGCAGAAACATGGTGTAGTCGCGCGTGGGCGGGGTGGCGGCGGCCCAGAACAGCGTGATCGGCAGGCGCCCACCGGGGCGTAGCCTGCCGCCAAGCGGGGTGATGCTGTAGCCACGTAGGCCGATCTCGCCGCCAAACACCGCATCCAGCGGCACGGCCGGCTGCGGGATGGCCGCCGCGCCTTTCTGCTGATAGCGCGAGGGGAAGCTGGCGCACATCACCTCGACGCCGACAAATACATCGCCGCCGCACGGCCAGGTGCGCTGGTTGCTGGCATACTGGAAGCGCAGGCCCAGCACGCCGTACTTATCGGGCCGGCTGGGCGGGTCGACGCGCTGGCGCTGTTCGGCGGGCAGCTGCTCCCACGCGGCGCGCAGTTCGGCCAGCGTCTTAGGCGGGTCGATCGTGCGGGCATGCTCGGGCGCAATCAGCATCAGCATGCGCGTGTGGCCGCGCGCCGCGGCGTCGAAATCTTTCTCGTACTCGCGGCGGTAGCACTCGACCGGCACGCGCTGGCGCATGCAGTCGCCCTGGCCCAACACGTTAAACCGCACCGGCTGGGGCAGCGGGTCGGGCGTGACGCGGGGCGCATAGTAGCGCCACAGCGGCTCGACGTAGTATGGGTGCAGGATCAGCAGATCGTCGGGGTGAGCGCGCGCGGCAATCGCCGCAATGCCGTCGCGCCATTGCTCTTTCACAGGCGCGCCCGAGAACAGGCCGTGCTCGGGCTGCAGCAGCACCGCCGCATTCACTAGCAGCACGGCGGCGTAGGCGCTGCCTGGCAGCAGCAATGGCAGCCGTGGCCGCAGCGCCGCGACCGCAGCAGCCCGGCCCGGCGCGCGCCGGGCGGCGTAGCCTAGCGGGTAGGCCAGCAGCATAGCCCAGGCGGGGAACGCGACCGTGACATAGCGCGACTCGAACAGGCGCACCAGGCTCAGGGCAGCGGCAAACAGCAGCAGTGGCGCGGCGAATAGGCAGGTGATCGCAATCGCCGCGCGGTCGCCGCGCCAGGCGTCGCGCGCCAGCAGCACCAGGCCCACCAGCGTCAGCGCCAGCGCGGGCAGCGCCCACGCCAGCAGTGGCAGGCCAAGCCAGCCGCCGATATCGCCGCGGTCGAGCGCGAAATGGGCGAACGACAGCCACAAGCCGGCGAGCGGCCCGGCGGGTATGTGCCCGCTGCCGCCACGGCTTTCGACGCCGACGGCGCGCACAGTGCCGAACACCGCCGCCGCCGCGCCCAGCAGCGCGCCGGCCAGCAGCATCCAGCGCCCGCCCAGCCGATCGCGCGGAAACGGCCAGGCCAGCACCAGTGCGAGCATCGCCGCGCAGATCGCCAGCAGCGCCAGGCGGTGCACGAAGATGCTCGCCAGCGCCACCACAAGCAGCACCAGCCAGTCGCGCGCGGCGGCGCTGCGCAGCGCCCGCAGCAGCGCCCAGCCGAGCAGCGCCGCGCACAGCAGGAGCAAGCTGTACACCTTGGCATCCTGGGCTTGCCACAGCGCGAACGGCGCGGTGGCGAGCAGCAGCGGCGCCGGCGTAGCGCCAAGGGCCAGGAGCCGCGAGCCACGCGGCCGGCCCTGCATCGCTCCCAGCTCGAGCGCCGCGAGATAGCTCGCCGCCACTGCGGCGGCGCCGGCAAGCGCCGAGGGAAAGCGCAGCGCCCACTCCGAGTCGCCGGCGAGCGCCACCCAGCCCTTGAGCAGCAGGTGGTACAGCGGGTAGGCCGCATTCGGGCTGAACAGGTCGGCCAGCAGCGCCGCCCAGCCCTTGCCAGTCACCTCAGCCCAGGTGCCGCCCTCGTCGAGCCACAGGCTCTGCGCGCCCAGGCGGTAGAGCCGCAGCGCCAGCGCCAATGCAAACAGCAGCACGCCGACAACGGCCTGGCTGTGCTGGCGCCACAGCCGCAGCACGGGGGCCAGGGCAAGGCGCGCAGGCGTGTGATCGGGCTGGTTCATGGCGTACATGGTCGTATCGAGGCAAGCCGACGGAGCAATCGCCGGATTGTACCCGAGGCACAGGGGGTGGTCAAATCGCGGGCATAAAAAATCACGAGGGCTGCGCCGCCCCCGTGATTAGCACCGATAGCCTGGTAGGTTATGTGGCCGCACCGCTGGTGCGCGGCTACACACGCTTCGCATCTTCCCAGCCAACCCAGAAATTATTGCGCCGAATGTAGCCCTCGCTGCGCACAAGCACGCCGCTGATCTCGGCGCGATCGGCCTCGTTGACCAGCACGACGTTTGGGCGCGTCTTGAAACGATCGGTGTAGGCGTGGATCGCCTCTTCGATCTTGATCGACGCCGATTTTTTAGGATTGTCGTCGAACCACCCGAGATACATACCTGCCCTCCTATACGCTCACATGCCACGTCCCTAGCCGGACATCCTGAAACAGCACAAAGCACTGCTCCGGGCCGCAGATTACCTCAAAATAGCGCCGGCCCGAGCGCTCCCACACACGCGCGACCACGCGCACACGCCGCAGGTCGCCGCGCCAGCGAAACCGGTGCGGCAAAAAGTTGAACCGCTGATCGACCACGTCGACCGGTTCGGCGCGCCGCCAGAGTGCGCCGAGACCGGATAGCACACGGCCAAGCAGCCCCGCAGGCGCCGGAGCGAGTGCGCTGATTCGCTGAACCATGGCGCATTGTCCTTCTGTTCATCGTCGGCAAGCTCTGCGTATAGTATATCAGAACATTTGTTCTTGTCAATATTGGATCACGATTCAAGGATCCATTCCCCACTTTTCCCCCCACGTTTCTGGGCCAGGCGAATATCGCTGATACGCATCTGGCGATCGACGGCTTTGCACATATCGTAGATCGTCAGCGCGGCCGCGCTCACCGCCGTCAGCGCCTCCATCTCGACACCGGTTTTGCCGGTGGTACGCACGGTGGCCTCGATCAGCACGGCCGCGCCGTCGGCACCGGCCGCAGCCTTGGGCGTCAGCTCCAGCGCTACGTGCGTAAGCATCAGCGGGTGGCACAGCGGGATCAAGTCGGGCGTGCGCTTGGCGGCCATGATGCCGGCTACCCGCGCCACCGCCAGCACATCGCCCTTGGGCATTCCACCGGCCACAATCAGCTCCAGCGTGGCCGGCTGCATCAGCACGGCGCCACGCGCCACTGCCTCGCGCCGGGTGCTGTCTTTCTCGCCCACATCCACCATGCGCGCGCGGCCGGCCGCGTCGAGGTGGGTTAGCTCATGCTCGCTCATAGCTGCTCCTTTGCCTTTGCCTTCGGCATTCTGTATTCGCCATTGCAGGTGCGAGCGCCAGCCCGAAGCACAGCGACCAGCGCTTGCGGTGCGTCACTATAGCAATCACGCCTGGCGCGGTCAAGATAGCCATGCCCTTGCTAAAGCCGCTCGTAAGCCCAATATTACAAGATATTCCCTAAAATCACGTGCATCTCTATTGAAAAAGCGGGGTTAGTGGTATATAATGTGCAAACTTATGGGGAATTGTGGGGCAAAGTGGGGAAGCAGTAGAACTTATGTTCTAAAGGCAAGCGCGCACTGTGTTTCTAGGCGAGTACGAGCACAACCTCGACGACAAAGGCCGGCTGGCCGTCCCCTCGCGCTTCCGCGACGAGCTGGGCGACGGCGTAGTGGTCACACGCGGCTTCGACCGCTGTCTGATGGGGTTTCCGCGTAGCGCCTGGGAAGGGCTGGCCCAGCGTGTGAACGAGCTGTCGCTGGGGCAGGCCGAGGCGCGCAATCTGCGCCGGCACCTGTTCTCGGGCGCGGCCGACCTGGCGCTCGACCGGCAGGGGCGCATTTTGATCCCGCAGAACCTGCGCGAGTACGCCGGCCTTGGCGACCAGGTGATTGTGGCCGGGCTGAGCACGCACTTTGAAATCTGGGCGATGGGCAACTGGGGCCAGGTGCTCGAGTCGCTCGACACCAGCGCCAGCACGATCGCCGAGCAGCTTTCCGCCTTGGGGATTTGACCCCGCCAGTTGCAGCTTGAGCTATGGATAACCGCGAGCCACTCAATCTGCAATTCCGGCACGTGCCGGTGCTGCTGAGCGAGGTGATCGCCGGGCTGGCGCCGCGCGACGGCGGCAGCTATATCGACGCGACGCTCGGCGGCGGCGGGCACGCCCTGGCGATGCTGGCGGCCAGCGCGCCGAACG
>CALLYN010000863.1 GCA_937858455.1 uncultured Kouleothrix sp. | reverse complement strand
GCCACGTAGTGCAACGCAAAACGAAATTTGGGGGCGGCGAAGCCGCCCCACAAACCCCAACCAAAATGTAAGTCATCAAGCGAATTTGGTATCGCATACCAAAGCCAGCGGAAGGTTGCCACAAAGACTCGAAGACTCGAAGGCGATTGGAGGCTCCATATTCTTCGCATCTTTGAGTCTTCGTGGCTATTTGAAAAGTATTGGATCTAGCCCACGGCCTCGATATTCTCTTTGCCGCCGTAGATCGTCCACCAGGGCTTGGCGCCTTTGGCAAGCACCTCATTCAGCGCGCTAATATTCTGCACGCCGCGATCTTCCAGCCAGCTCTCAAGCGGCGCGACGCCCTCGCGCGCGTAGATCGGCACCGCATCCTGCCAGGTAGCGCGGCCGCACAGCACCCCCGCAAATGGTGTGCCGGCTTCGGCGGCGATCTCAAGCGTTTCGCGGAAGACTTCGTCGGTGACGCCGGCGCTCAGGTAGATAAATGGCTTGGTAGCCGCCGCTGCCGCCGTAGTGAAGTGCTCCATGGTTTCTTTGTACGTATAGGCGGTTTTGCCGCTGTAGGTGCGCGAGCCTTCGACAAACTTGATATTGACCGGCACCTCGACTTTCAGCACATCGACGCCATAGCGCGGCTTCGAAAATTCCTCCATATATCTGGTGACGTACTGCGGCTTGACTTTAGCGAACTCAAAGCTCTTCTCGTCGCCGATGCTGTCGTCGTAGGCCAGCGGCTCGAGGAAGAACGCGGCGTCGACGGCGGCGCACTCGGCGCCAATACGCTCGATGAATGCGTGCTTGATCGAGTTGATGGTTGGGTTGTCGAACGGGTTATAGTAGAGCAGAATCTTAATCGCGTCGGCGCCATGCTCCACCAGCCGGCGCACGCTCCACTCTGGCAGCAGATCGGGCAGGCGGCCCTGCGCATTCACATCGTAGCCCGTCTTCTCGTAGGCCAGCAGCACGCCGGTGCCGGGAGCGCGGCTTTTGATCGCCTCGAGGCCGAACTCAGGATCCATCAGAATGGCGCTCGAGTGCTTGGTGAGCACTTTTGTCACCGCAGTCTTAAACGCCGAGAGATCCTCGGCCGTTGCTGTGCCGCCGGGGCCACGGGCCTTGGCAATCGACTTCTCGAGCGAGCCGCGCTGGTCCATCGCGGCAGCAGCGATCACGCCGCGCTCGTCGGCGCAGGCATTGATGCCCGCGAGCTTCCCACGCCCGATTCTTACTTTCGCCATGCTTGTTCCTCCTTGGTTATTCGAATTGTCCGTTTACCTGGCCTTCGCCGGCGGCGCGGCTTAGCCTCGTAGCCCAGTCACGCTGAATGCGGCCAGGACCACGAGCGTCGCAGAGGCCAGCCCGGCGAGCACCTGCATTGGCGTATGGTTGCGAGTTCGCACGCGCGCCCAGCCAACCGCGAGCGCGGAGAGCCACAAGGCCACGCCAAGGGGCTGCCAGTAGAGCAGCGCAATCGTGGCGACCGAGCCGATAGCCGCCGCGTGCGCGCTGATCTTCCAGAAAAGATTGACCACCCCGCCGATCAGGCCAATACCAAGCGCGCACAGCACCAGTGCCAGGAATGGGCCTGGCGCGCCGAGAAACCGCAGGCCAACCGCGGCGATGGCCACCCATACAAAGCCGAAGAGATACAGCTCATTGCGCTGCTCGCGCACCGACACGTCTTCGTCGGAGTATGCGCCCTGGCGCATGCGAAAGTAGTAAAACAGAGTTGGCGGCAGCAGCAGCGCAAGAATGCAGATTCCGGCCCACATCAGGCCGATCGAGTGCGTGCCAAGCGCAGCGTAGCCGACGATCAGAAACGAGAGCAGATTCATCAGGATCGGGTGGAAGATCTGCGAGATCCGGCGGGCCAGCAGGTAGCCTGGCCCGTTTGGCGCCGCGTTGCTGTCGTACGTATCGTGATGGAGCTCGGGGTGCTGTGCCATGTGCTTGGTTGTTCCTTCCTGCCGCGAGCAACTTTGGCGCCGGACGCGCTTGGGCTGGTGCGTGTGTCGTTGGCCGGTGGCGCCGCTATTTGGGCGCTGGCTGTGTCTGCAATGCCCGGTCGTAACAGGCGAGTACCTGCCGGGCGGCGTGTTCCCAGCTGAAGCGCTGGGCCTGGCGAGGCCCGGCGGCGCGTAAACGTACGCGCAGCTGCTCATCGGCCACAATGCGCGCCAGCCCGGCGGCGATCGCCCCGACATCTTCGGCCGGCACCAGCACTGCCGCGTCGCCTACAACCTCGGGCAAGCTCGAGTTATCGGCGGTAAGCACGGGCGTGCCGCAGGCCAGCGCCTCGAGCGCGGGCAGCCCGAAGCCTTCGTACACCGAAGGGTAAGCGAACGCCCAGGCGAGATTATACAATGCGGGCAGATCATTGTCATCCACGAAGTCGAGCACGCGCACGCGCTGGCCGAGCTGTAATCGGTCGATGGTGGCGAATATGTCTTCGTAGAGCCACCCGCGCCGCCCGGCGACCACCAGCGATAGCGCCGGCTGTGTTTCGTGGACGGCGATCCGGCTGAATGCCTCGATCAGCCGCACCAGGTTTTTGCGTGGCTCGAGGGTGCTCACGAACAGCAGGAAGCGCTCGGGTAATCCAAGGCGGGCGCGCACAGGCTCGGTTTCGGCGGCGGGCAGCGGCCGAAAGCGCCCGCTGACGCCGGGGTATATCACGTCGACACGGCCTGGGTCGATCGCCAGCAGGCGCGCCAGATCCTGACGGGTCGCCTCGGAGTCGGCGATCACCGCATGGGCGCGGCGCAGTGAGCGTGGCACGGCGCTGCTCAGGTAGCGCACCATGCCCTGGGCCGCCAGCTGCGGGTAGAGCAGAAACGAGAGATCGTGGATGGTGACGAGCGTGCGAGCGCGGGTGGGTGGCAGCACAAAGTCGGGCGCGTGCAGCAGATCGATCCGGCCGGTGAATAGCTCGATCGGCAGCGGCACGCGCGCGCGCTGCCAGAGCTGTGTCAGGCGGCGCGGCGAGAGCGCGATCGGCATGGCGCGCACGCGCGGATGTTCCGCGCACAGCTGCCGCAGCTCGGCCAGGTACGGGCTGCCGGGCTCGATGCCGCCGGCGGCATAGAACAGGGTGAACTGATGCTGCTGGCCCTGCGCTATGACTGCGCGCATCAGCTCGCGGGTATAGCGGCCGATGCCAGCGCCTTGCCATGCCGCCGCAGTATAATCGACGCCGATGTTCATTTACGCTTGCTGAACAAGTACAGCAGCAGCCCGAACACAATGATGCTCCAGAAGTTGATCGTGCGATCGAGGAATGTCACCGCTACCGCCAGCGCGCGGCTGACCGGCTGGGCGCCGGGCGCGACCGGCAGCG
>CALLYN010000862.1 GCA_937858455.1 uncultured Kouleothrix sp. | reverse complement strand
GTGGCGGCCGAGCTGGCGGGCCTCGCCGACGGCTGACGGGCGCGCCGGCAGCGCCACCCGAGGCCACGCAAAAACAGCGCTGCTCTGCCGAAGGCAAAAACGCCGGCCGTGTCGCGCGTGTAGAACTAGTGGCCTAGAACGCCGCAGCGACCACCTGAAACATTTTGATCGCCGCCAGCAAGCACAGCAGCGCGATCAGCGCGATCGGCCCCCACACCCCCAGCAGTGTCAGCGCCCGCTCGGCCGCGCCGGGGCTGTCGGGGCGGAAGCCGGGTACCACCTGCGCCCCGGTGGCGTTCGCGCCGCCGAAGATCGCCAGCGCGCCCAGCAGCAGAAAGGCGATTGCGCCGCCCAGCGTAATCAGTGCCCCAAGAACAAGCATTGCTCTCTCCTTGCATGGTACTCGCGAGTAGTTGTTCACGCCTCGCTCTTCGGCCGAGTTTGGAAAGCGCCGGCTCGCGGAGCGCTACGCCAGCGTCGCGACCGACTGGCGCACTACCAGCTCGCACGGCAGCATGTGGTGTTGCGCGGCGGCGTTTTGCTGCAGCGCCGCCACGAGCATCTCGGCGGCGAGCGCGCCTTTTTCCTCGACCGGCTGGCGCACGGTAGTGAGGCCAGGCCGGGTATACCGCGCTTCGGGCAGGTCGTCGAACCCGACAAACGACAGGTCGCGCGGCAGGTGCAGCTTGTGCTCGCGGGCTGCGTCGATCGCGCCAATCGCGGCGATGTCGCTCATGGCCACAATTGCGGTGGGGCGCAGCTCGGCGCGCCAGATCTGCTCGAAGGCCGCCTGGCCGCCTTCCCAGCTGCTCGCGGCCTCGACGAGCTGGATGCCGGGGCTGCCGAGCGCGAGGCCGTACTCGGCCAGGGCGGCGCGGTAGCCTTCGAGGCGCGCCGCGAGTGTGCCGGTGTACTCCTCGATCTGGCCGGCCTTGCCCGAGTCGAGCGCGATGATGGCGATCTGGCGGTGGCCACGCGCCAGCACGTGCTCCATTGCCATGCGCGCGCCGCTGCGGTCGTCGACATTCACGCTTGGTATGTCGGCAGGCGTGTCGCTATCGACCATCACGAATGGCACGTCGCGCCGGCGCAGCAGCTGGATCTCGCCGCGATCGACCTCGAGGCCGACCACCACAAAGCCGTCGACGGTGGCGTGCGGGATGGCCTTCAGCACCGAGCCCCACAGCGGCGGCACCAGCATGAGCGTCACGCCGACACGCCCGCACACCTTGCCAATGCCGCGGATGAACTGCGTGTAGAACGGGTTTGCCAGCGCGGTGGCAATATCTTGCGGCAGCAGCAGGCCCAGCGCATTGGTGCGCCGTGTGGTCATGCTGCGGGCGATCGGGTCGGGGGTGTAGCCCAGGCGCTCGGCGATATCGCGGATGTGGCGCACAGTGGCTGGCGCTAGCTGCGAGGGATCGTTGAACGCGAACGATACCGCCGTCTTCGATACGCCGGCCTCTTTTGCGATATGCGAGATCGTCACTTTTGCCATAGCTGCTCCTGCCGCGCCATTATAACACCATGCCCCGCTGCGCTAGTTGCCGGCGGGCGGCTCGGGCACCCGCCGCAGCAGCAGGCGGTAGCACAGCGCCGCCACCGGCAGCATCAGCCAGAAGCTAAACAGGCGGAACAGCACCGTCGCGCCTAGCGCCGCCTCGAGCGGCACGCCCTGGATCGTGAGGGCCACCGTCAGCGCGGCCTCGACGGTGCCGCCGCCGGCTGGCAGCAGGGTGTAAGCACTTACGATCAGCGAGAGGCCAAACGCGGCCAGCGCTTCGAGCGGGCCGATCGTGACGCCGAGCCCGTGCAGGATCGCCAGCAGCGCCAGGCTGTGTAGTGTAAATATAATCAGCTGCAGGCCGATCAGCGAGAGCACGCGCAGCGGCTGCTCAAGCACCAGCTGGCGGTTGTGGGCCAGCTCGTCGACCATGCGGCGCACCTGGGTTTCGCTCGACACCGAGCCGAACAGCCGGTCGAGCAGGCGCTTCACGCGCATCGCCCAGGCCAGCATCGTATCGCGCGGGCGGCTGCCGATGAACAGGTAGACGCCGATCATCAGGCCGACGGTGGTGAAGCCGGTGAGCGACGCGCCGGCCAGCGTGCTGTCGCTGGTGGTGGCGAGCACATACACCATGCCGTACACGAACAGCAGCAGCATCGCGCCGCCCCAGCTGAGCAGCTCGAGGCTGGCGATCACCGCGACGCTGGTGGCGGGGATGTGGCGGCGGCGCAGGCTGGTGGTGAGAAACGCATAGCTGGCGACGGTGCCAACCGGCAGGGCCTGGCTGAGCAGCATTGTCACCAGCGCGGCTGCCGAGAGCCACAGCGGCGGCGCGCGGTAGCCCAGCGCGGCCAGCACGCGGCCGTAGATCTGCCCGGCGCACAGAAAGCCCGCCAGGATGGCCAGGATGGCCAGCAGCAGCCAGAAGGGCCGCGCGGCCTCGATCAGCGCCAGCGCCTCGAGCGATTTCACCCGGATCTTCGGCCAGTTCAGCGCCGCCAGCGTCGCCAGCACGCCCACCAGCGCCAGGCTGATCAGGGTTGTCCAGGGAATGCGACGGCGTTGTTGTGCTTGCATGTGCTCCTTTGGATCGGCGAGCCGCGCTCGCCTTGCGAGCATGGGCGGCGCGCGCCGTGGGCTGATTCTACCCGCTGAGGCGGAAAAGCACCAGCTACTTCATCAGACGCGCAATCATTATACACGGTTGCGGTGGCTGGCTACGCCAGCCAGTCGAGCAGCCGGTACCACGCGCCGGCGAGCGGCAGCAGCCAGGGCCGCCGGCCGTACAGCCCCGGCGGCGCGCCGGTGAACGGCAGCCCGTCGAACGGGTTCTCGGATGGCGCGCCGGCCAGCTGCGCGCCCAGCTGCGCGCCCAGGTAGCTGGCCATCGCCACGCCGTGCCCGGCGTAGCCGATCGCGTAGTGCAGCCCGTCGTGCTGCCCGGCGTGCGGCATCAGGTCGAACGTGGCGTCGAGCGTTCCGCCCCAGGCATACTCGGCCGGCACGCCGCGCAGCTGCGGGAACACCTGCTCCATCTGGTGCCGCAGCACGGCGGCGCTCTCGCGCACCATGCGCGGGCTCTCGGGGAAGAAGCGCGCGCGCCCGCCGAACAGCATGCGCCGATCGGGCGTGAGCCGGTAGTAGCACAGCAGGCGCTTGCTGTCGAAGACCATGCGGTCGTGCGCGATCAGCTCGTGGGCGAGGCCCTCGGGCAGCGGCGCGGTGGCGATGATATACGAGCCGAGCGGCACGATCCGGCGCTGCAGGCGCGGGGCGAAGCCGCCGGTGTAGGCGCCGCCGGCCGCCAGCACGCGGTCGGCCTGCAGCTTG
>CALLYN010000861.1 GCA_937858455.1 uncultured Kouleothrix sp. | reverse complement strand
AGGCCGGGGCCGGGCGCCAGCTGCGGCGCCCGCGCGTCGCGCAGCAGATCCTGCGCGTACAGCCCGGCTACGAGCAGGCACAGCAAACTAACGGGAAATATCAGCAGCATTGATGTATAATACCGCAATCTGGTGCCATAGGCGCGGCACAGCCACCTTGGAAATGAACCGCCATGCGCTTGTTCCGACGCAGCCTTGATCTCAACTACGCGGCCACGCGCGAAGCAACGCCCGACGACCTCGGGGCGATCTCGCGGCTGCTGCGCACCAGCACGCACCACTACACCAGCTACCCCGCGCCACACCTGCCTACGCTGCTGGCCGGCGCGCCCGCGCTGGTGCTCACTACCTCGGGCGATGTCTTGGGCGCCGCAGTGGCTGGCTGGAGCGTCGACTCCACCAGCTGGCTGCGCGTGCTGGCGGTGGGCGAGGGCTTGCTGATCGGCCCGGCGCTCGACGCGCTGCTGCCGCCATTTCACGCGCTGCTGCGCGCCCGCGCGGTGCGCCAGCTGTTCTACGCCGGCGACGAGGCCTCCGACACGTGGATCCAGCCTGCGCTCGCCAGCCGCGGCTACGTGCGCGAGACCGACGTGGTGGTGTACGAGAAAGCCGCGCTCGACGTGCCCTCGCGCGGCAACCAGCAAGTGCGCATCCGCGCGGCCCAGTCGGTCGACCTGCCGGCGATCCAGGCGATCGACCGGGCCTGCTTTGCGGCGCAGTGGCACAAGGACGAGAGCGTGCTCGGCGCGGCGATCTTCGAGGTGGCGTACTTCGTGGTGGCCGAGCAGGCCGGCCGGCTGTTGGGCTACGCCTTCGCCACCAGCCACTTCGGCGGCCGGCTGGTGCACCTGGTGCGCATCGCGGCCCGGCCCGAGGTGCAGGGCCAGGCGATCGGCGTGCGCCTGCTGGCCGAGGTCGTCGAGTTCGCGCGCGCCTGCGGCGCCAACACCCTGACGCTCAACACCCAGGCCCACAACACCCGCGCGCAGCGCCTGTACGAGTGGTTCGGCTTCCGCCGCACCGGCGAGCAGCAGACGGTGCTGCGCTACGATCTGTGATCCAAAGCTCCGTCTGATCGCTTTTGTTGTGCGATGGCCTGCCCGGCTTCGCCGGGCAGGCCATCGCACAACGAAGTTTCGGGAGCGGCTTCGCCACCCCGCCCCGCCGAATACAGCAAGCACGCCACGCGCCCAGATGGCCGCCGTCGAAGCGGCGCCTTCGCCCCACCGCCCCCACCGCATACCGCAGGCGATCAGCCGGGCGTGATAAGACTACGTACGCTTCCACTCGCGGAAAAAACGGAATACGTAGAATTACCAATAGACTCCTGCCGTATCCCTCGTATCATGGGTGTGCACCCTGTGGTTTGTGGCGAGGCTGAAAAGGAGGACAGGATGGCAACCATGAAGGCCATACAGCTGCACGCGTATGGCGGTGCCGGCGATCTGCATTTCGAGGACGCGCCGCGCCCCAGCGTCGGCGATGGCGAGGTACTCATCCGCGTACACGCGACCACGGTGAACCCTTTCGACACGGCGGCGCGCGCGGGCTACATGGCCGGCTGGTACCCGTACTCCTTTCCGCTGATCCCTGGGCTCGACCTGGCCGGCGTGGTCGTGTCGGTCGGCGCGGGCGTCGACGACTTCGCACCTGGCGACGAGGTATACGGCCGCAGCGACCCGGCCCACCTGGGCGCGAATGCCGAGTACGCCAGCATTGCCGCGGCCGACCTGGCGCTCAAGCCGGCGTCGCTCAGCTTCGCCGAGGCCGCATCCCTGCCCCACTCGGCGCTCTCGGCCTGGCGCGCGCTCGTCGACGGGGCGAACATTGGCGCAGGGCAAAAAGTGCTGATCC
Organism: uncultured Kouleothrix sp.; assembly: GCA_937858455.1. Taxonomy (GTDB): domain Bacteria; phylum Chloroflexota; class Chloroflexia; order Chloroflexales; family Roseiflexaceae; genus Kouleothrix. The sequence goes on along the minus strand of CALLYN010000861.1, from coordinate 3,215 downwards.
ACGCGGCCGCCGGCGGCGTAGGCACGGTCGGCGTGCAGCTGGCGAAAGCGCGCGGCGCCTATGTGATCGCCACAGCCTCGGGGCCAAAGCTCGATCTGGTGCGCCAGCTCGGCGCCGACGAGGTGATCGACTATACCGCCGGCCCTTTCGAAGACGCGGTGCACGATGTCGATATTGTGCTCGACACCGTCGGCGGCGACACGCAGGCGCGCTCGTGGGGCGTGCTGAAGCCGGGCGGGATCCTCGTGTCGTTGGTGCAGCCGCCCGACGCCGAGGCCGCCGCAGCGCGCGGCGCCCGCCAGCAGTTCGCGATGGCGCTTGGCCCGGCGCACGATATTCTGGCCGCACTGACCGACCTGGTGGAGCAGGGCCGGGTTCGCCCGGTGATCGACTCGGTGCTGCCGCTAGCCGAGGCCGCCGCCGCGCACGCCAAGGTCGAGGGCCGGCACACCACCGGCCGCGTGGTGCTGGAGGTCGCCAGCTGAGGGTATCGGCGCCTCGCCTGCGGCAGCATAGCACAGAGAAACAATCAAGGCGCGCTCTGCCGATGGCAGAGCGCGCCTGCTGCGTAGGCCACAGCCCTGCTATAGCGCCTCGCGCGGCTCGGCGGTGCGGCCAAGCCAGCGCCCCAGGCCCGCGCGCGCCCCCGCCGATCGCGCCTGGCGCTTTGCGCGCAGCAGCACCGTGAGGTACAGCGCCAGGCCGAAGTACAGCGCGTTCAGCGCGCGGATGTCCAGCAGCGCGAACACGCCGCCGCGCTCCTGGCGCAGGCCGTCGAGCCAGGCGCCCAGCAGCGGGATGAGCAGCTGGTCGAGCCCGGCGATCAGCAGCGCGCCGAGGATGGCGCCCGGCACGCTGCCGGCCCCGCCGATCACCACCATCGCCAGCACCATGGCCGAGATCCGAAAATCAAACTGGTTAGGGTCGACATAGCTGAAGCTGGTGGCGAACAGCGCGCCGGCCGCGCCCGCCACCACCGAGCCGATCACAAACGCCAGGTGTTTGGCGCGCGTCACGTCGACGCCGCAGCTGGCGGCGGCGACCTCGTCGGCGCTGAGCGCGGCCCAGGCGCGCCCGATCCGCGAGCGCGCCAGGCGCAGGCTGCCCAGCGCCACCACCAGCAGCCCGGCACACGCAACATAGTACGCCTCGGTGGGCGAGCGCAGGCTGTAGCCGAACAGCAGCGGCGGCGGCAGCGCAGCAGCCCCGCGCTCGCCGCCGGTCCACTGGTCGAGGTTCACAAACACCTGCGGGATGATCAGGCCGAACGCCACCGTCACGATCGCGAGGTAGTCGCCGCGCAGCCGCGTGGCCAGCGCGCCATTGATCACGCCAAAGATCGTCGCGACGACGGTGCTGACCGCCAGCACCACCAGGAAGTCGAGCCGGGTGGGCAGGATGGCGCCGAGCTGGCCGCCGGTGAGCATGGCCACGGTGTAGCCGCCCAGCGCGAAGCACGCCGCGTAGCCCAGGTCGAGCAGGCCGGCGAAGCCGAGCACCAGGTTCAGGCCCAGCGCCAGCAGCACGAACAGCAGCATGTGCGTGGCCACCAGCTGGTAGTGCAGGCCCAGCAGCGCGTCGAGCAGCGGGTAGGCCAGCGCCAGCAGCAGCAGCGCCGGCGTGAGCCAGCCGCCTGCGCCGGACGGCCGGCGCTCGCCCACGCTCTCGTCGGCGGCCGGTCGCGCAGTCCGGTCTTCGCTCTGGTCTTCGCCGAGCAGCCCGGTGGGGCGGATGGTCAGCACCGCGATCAGCACCAGCATCAGCAGCACCGGCGTCCACTGCGAGGCGAAGAAGAAGTCGCTGAACGCCGCGAACACGCCCAGCAGCAGCCCGCTGATAAACGCGCCGCGCGGCCGGCCGATGCCGCCGAGTATCGCGGCGGTGAACGCGAACAGGCCGCTCTGCACGCCGTACTCGGTGTAGGGGTGCGTGTAGTAGACCGTGAAGATAAACGCCGCCGCGCCCGAGAGCGCGCCGCCCAGCGCGAACGCCAGCCGGATGGTGCCGTTCAGGTCGACACCGCACAGGCGCGACATTTCGGCGTCCTGGGCGCAGGCGCGCAGCGCGCGGCCGGCCGGGGTGCGCCGCAGGAACCAGCCCACCAGCAGCGCCAGGCCGCTCGCCAGCAGCAGCACCAGCAGATCCTTCAGGGTGTAGACGACATGCAGCGGCAGGCCGGCCGCGCGCACCAGGTCGAAGTTCGGCAGCAGGTCGTAGACGCCCAGGCGCGGCACCTCGGGCACGCCGGGCACACTGTGGTGCGCGCCGGGGATCGACTTGTCGGAGGTGCGCCACACCAGCGCGGCCTCGTAGAGCATGAACGACAGCCCGACGGTGGCAATCAGCGGCGCCAGCCGCATGCCGCCGCGAAACGGCCGAAAGGCCACGCGCTCGACCGCCACGTTGAGGGCGGTGCCGAAGCCCATCGAGGCCACCAGCGCCAGTGCCAGGCCGCCAAACAGCGGCAGCGCGGCCATGCCCGGCAGCAGGCCGAGCCCGCGCACCATCACCACCACCACCACTGTGGTAAGCGCAAACAGGTCGCCGTAGGCGAAGTTGATCAGCCGCACCGCGCCGTACACCAGCGTCACGCCGATCGCGTTCAGCGCGATCACCGCGCCGTTCGAAAGGCCGATCACCAGGATCTGCAACAGCAGGTCGGCGCAGCTTGTGTCGATGCCGCAGCTCATTGTGTGTCCTTTGTCTGCCGGTCGGGGGTGGTTGGCGCGGGCTACGCAGTGGGTGCGCGCGCGGTACAACCGTGCCTAGCCCACCTGCGCTGTAGGGCTTCGAGGCCACAAGCCGCTACAGTTGCACCGCGCACGCGGCCTGCGCAACGTCAAGCTCTCTTCCGCCTGCCTCGCCCCGGCCAGCCAGGGGAGCGAGCAAAGGGGCGGGGCCGAAGGACGGTGCATCAGCCCTGGCCGCGTAGGCCACGCGATTGAGTGGAGCGCGAAGCTATGCTATACTCTAACTATCACGACGGTTAGAATCTAACCCAAAAGCCCAGCACTGTCAACCCCATGAAAGAGCACAACACCTACGCCGGCAATGTCCGCCTGGTCGGCGGGCGTCTATGCCTCGATTTCGCCAACAGCGCGGTGTTCGAGGGGCGCGCGGTGGCCAAGGAGTACTGGTGCGACTACGCCGCGTTTGTGGTGTGGCTGCGCCACGCCGGCGCGCTCGACGCGGCGGCGATCGAGGGCGCGGCCTCG
>CALLYN010000860.1 GCA_937858455.1 uncultured Kouleothrix sp. | reverse complement strand
CAGGCCGCCATAGGCTTCGCCCGAGCCGCTGTTGTCGCGCACCAGCGCGTCGCCGGCGTGGGCTTTGGCGAGCGCGAACAGCGGCGCCAGCAGCGCGGCGTCGGCGGCGCGGCTCAGCTCGCAGCCAAGCGTATACAGGATCGCCGCGGGGTGGCTGCGGGCCTGGCGCATCAGCCGCTCGTACTCGCGCGGCGCCTGCTGGCGGAAGAACGCCGACGGCCGCGGCAGCCACATCGGCAGCTCGACCCACAGCAGCATGCCCAGCTCGTCGGCCAGGTCGAAGTAGTACTGCGGCGGGAACCACAGGCACAGCTTCACGCCGTTGAAGCCCAGCGCCTTGAGGCGCGCGAAGTCGGCGCTGACGCGTGCGGGGCCGGGGTTGCTGTGCAGCGCCTCGGGGTACCAGCCCCACGAGAGCGCCATGCGCGGGTAGATTGGCTGGCCGTTCAGCGTGAGCGTGCTGCCCTCGGCGCGCAGCGTGCGCAGCCCAAAGCGCACCACGCGCTCGTCGCCATTGGCGATCGTCAGGCGGGCAGTGTACAGCGCCGGCGCCTCGGGCGACCAGGGCTGGGGCTGCGATATGCTCAGCGCGAAGTGCGCTACGTGCTCGGCCGCGACGGGCGCGGAGGAAGCGGCTGCCTCGTTTTTTGCGCTTTTCGCGTGTTTGGCAGCTACAACCCTGCCGTCGGGGTCGCGTATCTCGAGCGCTACGTCGGCCGGCGCGGAGGTAGCCGCCACGATCGTGGCCGTGCCATTGGCCGCAGCGCGCACCAGCACATCGTCGAAGCAAACCGCGCCAGTCGCGAACAGCTCGACATCCTGCCAGATCCCGCCGAAGCAATGGCCCCAGACGTAGGGCAGAAATCCGGCGAGTGTTTCGCGCAGGTGGAAGCGGCCGGGCGCCGCAGCCGAGTCGGGGCCGGCGGTGAGGCTGGCGGGCTTCTCGACGCGCGCCAGCAGCTCGTTCGCGCCGCCAATATTCGCCGCGCCGGTGATCTCGACCGTGAACGCGTCCCATAGGCCGGTGTGCTCGCCGGCGGGCTGGCCGTTGACGAACAGCTCGCAGTGGTAGCTGACGCCGCCGAAGCGCAGCCAGATGCGCCGGCCGGCCCAGGCGGGCGGCAGGCTGAAGGTAGTGCGGTACCAGAACGGCCCGGCGTCGTCTTTCGGCCGGCCAAGCTGCTCCCAGCAGCCTGGCACCAGCGCGGGCTGCCAGGTCGTCTCGCCGTCGCGGCGCAGCTCCCACGGGCCAGCAACCGCGATCGGCGCAGCGAAAAGGTCGGGCATATCGCTCTGCCGAAGGCTGAGCCCGCCAGCTGCGTAGGTCATAACATTTCACATAGCCACAAAGACACAAGGGCGCAAAGAATATGCGGCTGCAGCGCGCCTTCGCGGCTTTGTGTCTTTGCGGCAAACGTCGATGCTCAGCATATGCGAAAGGTATTGGCGCTAGGCCGGCGCGATTGGCTGGCGAATGATCGTGCGCAGCTTCTCGGGCGCGGTGCGGCTCGGGTCGCCCAAGTAGATCTCGTGGTGCTTGCCGACCAGCCGGTAGCCCTGCGCGCCGATGAACTCGTGCAGCCGGGCGATCGTCGGCGGCTCGGCGGCGTACGGCCCAACGTGCATGATCTGCGCGGCCAGGCCCTCGTGGAGGCGCGCCAGCCGCACCTGGCGCGCCGCCGGCAGGCCCTTCTTGCGCGCGACATCCTCGGCCAGCGCGGCCAGCAGCTCGGGCGGCGGCGCCACCGGCTGGCAGATCATCATGCACCAGCGCCAGTTGCTGCGGTCGTCGTAGCTAAACGCCGCGACGTCTTCCGTCCACCACTGGCCCTCCAGCGGAGCCACGGCGTAATCGGCGGCGGGGTCGCGCTTCTTGAGCGCGAACTTCAGGCCGTAGGCCAGCCCATACAGCGCCGACACCGCGTCCTGGTACGCCTGGGCGCTGCGCGGGTCGCCCGCGCCGTCGATCATCAGGAACTCCAGCTCGGGCACTTCGACTATCACCGGCGCCTGCTCGGGCGCGCTATACAGCTGCTTGAGCTGCTTTTTGATATCGAGTGGCATGGAACCTCCTGTGCTGCTATAGGCTGTATGCTAGCTCGCAAGCCGCTCGAGCAGTACGATGCGTGGGGCCATGCCGCCGCTGCGGACGCGCAGCACCTCGCGCACGCCCCACTGCGCGGCGAAGCGCGCCGCCACCTGCTCGAGCAGGCGCACCTCGTGCGTCAGCAGCGCCATGCGCGCGCCGGGGCGCGCTACCCGCGCCGCCTCGGCCACCAGCCGCGGGTAAAGCTCCTGGTTCTCGCGGTGCGAGCCGACCAGCTGGCCGAATGGCAGGTCGGCGGCGATGATGTCGACGCTGGCGTCGGCCATGGGCAGCGCGCCTGCGTCCCACGGCTCGAGCCGCGCGGCGCGCGCCAGGCCCGCGGCGGCAAGGTTGCGGCGCGCGCACTCGATCGCCGCCGGGTCGGTGTCGCAGCCGATCGCCTGCTTGGTTTGACATAATAGAAGCAGCTCGATCAGGATCGTCCCCGAGCCGCAGGCGATATTCAGCGCGCTCTCGTGGCGCGCCGGCTCGAGCAGCACGGCCATCGCGTGGGCCAGGGTCGCGTTCAGCGAGCCGGGCAGGTTGCAGACACGCCAGGCGCGCGTGGCCAGCGGGCGCGGCGTGAGGCGCACCAGCAGCTCCCAGCCTGCCTCGGCGCGCCGCAGCCGCAGCAGCAGATCGCCCTCGGCCTCGGCCACCGCCAGCCCGCACCGGTCGGCCAGCTGCTGCTTGAATCGCGTCAGCACCGCCGAGTTTTCGCCGGCCGCGCTCAGGCGCAGCGTGGCGTAGGCGCCGGGCGCAAGGCCGAGCGCCAGATCGGCGGCGTGCGCGACCATGCCGAACTGCTGGTTGCCGAGCAGCGCCTTCGGCCGCGGGATGTCGAATTCGAGCACCAGGTACACCGCCACCACGCTGCGCAGCACCAGTAGCTCGCGCGGCTCGCCCACAAAGCCGAAGCGCAGCGCGCCGGGCCGGTCGGCGCCGAAGCGCACGCGATTGCCAAAGCGCGCGCTCAGCTCGTCGCGGGCGAAATCCTCAAGCCCTTCGAGCACGTCGGCCTCGCACTCGTGGCGGGGTGCGGCCGGGCGCTCGGGGCGGCGGTATGGCGGCGTGCGGTGTGGCACGGCGGTTCCTTTGTGTGGCTGGCTGCGTCGCCGACTATTGTAGCACGCGCGCGGGCGCCTGCGATCCGGCAAAAGCAGGCCGGTGCGTGCCGTACGCCGGTGGTGCATGCCTCAGGCGCGCCCGACACTTGTTCGGTTGGGCGAGGCATGATAGGATCATTTTACCGTTGGCACAGCCCGCATTGCCGCAGGGGTTTTACGGCGAACCTGCAACGTTCACCGCATCTGGGTGCGGGCCGAAGCGCCCGCCGAGGAGCACACATGCATTACGAGGCCTACATCTTCGATCTGGACGGCACGATCTACTTAGGCGACCAGCTGCTGCCCGGCGCGGCCGAGACAATCGCGGCGCTGCGCGCGGCCGGACGGCGCACAATCTTTCTTTCGAACAACCCGACCAAGACGCGCGAGCAGTACGCCAAAAAGCTCAGCGGCATGGGCATCGCCACGCCGATCGACGACATCGTCAACTCGTCGTTTGTGATGGTGCAGTGGCTGCTGCGCGAGGCGCCCGGCGCAACGCTGTTTGTGGTTGGCGAGGAGCCGCTGAAGCACGATCTGGCGGCTGCGGGTTTCGCCTTCAGCGAGCAGGCCGGCGCGATCGACATTGTGATCGCGTCGTTCGACCGCACGTTTGTGTACCATAAGCTCCAGGTGGCCTTTGACGCGATCCGCAAAGGCGCGCGGCTGGTAGCCACCAACGGCGACCGCTACTGCCCGACGCCGGCCGGCGGCGAGCCCGACGCCGCCGCGGTGATCGCCGCAATCGAGGCGTGCACCGGCGCGCGCTGCGACCCGATCGTCGGCAAGCCGTCGCCGATCATGGTCGCGCTGATCATGGATCTGCTGAAGCTGCCGCCCGAGCGCTGCATCATGGTTGGCGACCGGCTCGAGACCGACATGCGCATGGGCATCGCGGCGGGCATGGATACCTGCCTGGTGCTCACCGGCGACGCCGACCGCGCCGCGCTGGCGGCCTCGGGCCTCAACCCGACGCTGGTGCTCGAGCGGATCGACGGGCTGCTGGAGCAGCGCTAGGCGACATAGGCGCGCACGGTTTGCGTCGCTGGGCGGCTACGCGGGTTTCGCATATATGCTTGGCACAACGTCATTCTCGGCCGATGAGCAGCATGAAGCGAGGAAGTGATGGAAGACCAGCTTTCCGATGGCGCCTCTAAACAGGCCGAATTCGGACTGGCGTTTGAAACCGCTGTGGCGCAATCGCCGGCCGACAGCCGCCCTGCCGGCCGCGCGCCTGCTTCACCCTGGCGCATGCCGCGCGAGCAGGTGCTGTTTTTCGGGCTCGCGCTTGGCGCGGCGGCGCTGGTGCTGCTGCTCCGGCTGGTGCTGCTCGGCTCGATCCAGAACGACCCCTATGGCGATATCGAGATCGTGTATACCTATGCGACATCGATACAAGCCGGCGAGTGGCCGTTTCACTTTGTGCTGAGCGCAGGCCCGCTGTACAACTACACGATCGCGCCGATCGTCGCGATTACCGGCCTGAGCTACTACGGCCTGAAACTGGCGGCGGTGATTGTGAGCCTGGGCGTGCTGGCGGCAACCTACGCGCTGGGCCGGCAGCTGATCGACGACTATTTCGCGCTGCTGGCGACGGTTGTGGCCGGCGTGTCGTGCTGGCTGCTGATCTGGAGCCGGCTGGGCAACTCGCAAATTATTGTGCCGCTGCTCACTACGGCCGCGCTGTGGCTGGCGGCGCGCGTGGCCCAGCACGGCCGTACGGCCGATGTCGTGGCGTGCGCCGTGGTGTCGGCGCTGGGGCTGTACGCCTACCCGCAAAGCTTTGTGCTGCCGGGCGTGGTGCTGATCACGCTGCTGGGCCTGCGCTGGGCCGGCTGGCCGATCGCTTGGGCGCGGCTCGGGCTGTTTGCGCTGGTGGCGGCGGCATGCGCGCTGCCGTTTGGCCTGCTCGTGCTGCGCGACCCGTATAACTTCATCGGCGGCTATATCGGCGGCAAGATCGCCGCGCCCGCAAACCCGCTGGCGGCGCTGCTGCACAACCTCGCCAGCGCGGCGTTGGCGTTCCACGTGCGCGGCGACAGCTCGTTTCGCAGCCACCCGAGCAAAGTTCCGCACCTCGACGTGGTCAGCGGCGTGCTGTTGCTCGGGGGCGTGCTGTTCTGGCTGCGGCGCGAGCGCCGGCGCTGGGCGGCGCTGCTGCTGGTGCCATTTGTGCTGCTCCAGCTGCCGTCGGCGTTGGTGCTGGCCTTTCCTGAAGAGGTGCCTTCGGCCTCGCGCACGCTTGGCGCGGCGCCGATCGCGTATGTGCTGGTGGCCAGCGGATTGTGGTGGCTGGCGCGCGCGGCTGGCGCGCGCGGCTGGCGGTGGCTTGGGCTGGCGGCAGGCGCGGTTTTACTCGCCGCGATCGTTGGGCTGAACGCCGAGCGCTACTTCAACCAGTATATTCGTGGGCTGCCGTATAGCGATACATCGATCAACGCCGAGATCGCCCAGTATGTCGGCCTCTTGCCGGCCGAAACCAATGTGTATATCGTGGGCTGCTGCTGGGAGTCGAACATGCCTGTGACGCGATACGCGCAGATCGCGCTCGATCGGCCGCGCGATATTCAGGAGCTTGAGCCGCGCGCGCTGACGTGCGACCAGCTGCGGTTTATGCGGCAGCCGACGGTGCTGATCTGGAGCTTTCACGACGCGAGCCCCGCGCCGCAGATGGCGGCCTGCGCGCAGTGGCTGCCGGCGCAGCTGTTCGCCGACCCGCGCGGCCAGCCGCTGTTCCACGCCGCGCCCGTGCGGGTGGATCAGGCGAACCAGAGCCTGCCCGATCTGCCGCCGCCACCGGTCGATCGCGCTGGCGAGCAGCTGGAGTACACGACCGTCGAGGTCGGCGGGCAGCCGATCGGCGTGCGCTTTTCGCCGCTGGATATCGGCACGCCTGCCGATATATTCGATGGCAGCCGCGACACGCTGGCTCGTGGCCGCGACGCCAACCCGCTGGTGATCGAGCTGCGCTTCAGCGAGCCGCGCACGCTGCGCTCGATCGGCCTCGACCTTGGCACCATGTCGCGAGTTCAGGTGAAGCTGGAGGCGACCATGGCCGACGGGAGTGTCGCTCGGGCCGAGCGCGAGTACCAGAATTTGCCGAGCGACCCGCATATCGACCTGGCGCTGGCCAGCGATGCCACGCGGGTGCTGCTGGCGCGCGTCGAGATCACCGACATGCACGAGCGGCCCGCCGACGGGTTTCACATACACGTGCGCGAGCTGAAGCTTCAGCCATAATACCAGCCTCGTGCGCTCGCTTCTGCTTTCAGCCGCAGCGCCGGGCGAAGCCGGGTAGCGCAGCTGAAGATGCGCCGTCTGCTCACTCTTCGGCGCATCCCAGCGCGCTGGGCAGGCCGTCGATGCTGCGCGTGTTGTTCTCGGCGCGGTAGGCCGTGAGCTCGTCGGCATCTTTGGCGTTGGCCCAGTCGAGCAAGGTTGGGCGCTGGCCGGCGTAGTCGTAGCGCGGCACGGCAAAGCCGCACGACGTCTGCACGCGGCTGATATCGGCCACGATGATCTGGCGTACGCCGGGGTACTCGCCGAACAGCGCGCGGAGCGTGGCCCACTCGGGTGCGGCGGGCAGCACAGTGCGGCCGCGGCCATACAGCCGCAGAATCCGCGGCGGCCCGGCGAAGGCGCAGAACATGAGCGTGATCCTGCCGTTTTCGAGCAGGTGCGCCGAGGTTTCATTGCCGCTGCCGGTCAGGTCGAGGTAGGCTACGCGCTGGGGCGAAAGGATCCGCAGGCAGTCGAGCCCTTTGGGCGACAGGTTCACATGGCCGCTGGCGTCGAGCGGGGCGCTGGCGACGAAGAACATCTGCTGTTTCTCGATGAACGTGCGCAGCTCGGGGATGATCGAGGGGTAAAGCTTGGCCATGGGCTTGCTCCTGTGCTTATGGCGGGATCGCTTTTGCATTATACAACGTTCACGGCGGTGTTTTTTACCAGGCATGCGCAGCTTCGCCCGCGCATCTTTTGCTGATATGGCCCGGCAAAAACGCCGCGCGCCACGCCAGAAAAAGCCGCGGGGCGGCAATGCCGCCCCGCGCCGCGATACGCATTTCGCCGAACTATAGGGCCAGGCGTTAGCTTCGCTGTGCCAGCGCGCTCTCGACTAGGTCGGGGGTGATTTCGGCCAGGCCGCGCTGGCGGGCGGCGGCCTCGACCTGCATCTGCAGCTGGCGGCTGGCCGAGATGCGCGGAATAAACGGCAGCTGCTCGAGCGCGGCGTCGAGCAGCGCCTTGGCCTCGGGCTGCCACGGCAGGTTGCCGGCGCCGCCAGCCGCC
>CALLYN010000859.1 GCA_937858455.1 uncultured Kouleothrix sp. | reverse complement strand
GGCGGCGGCCACGAATGTGGCCGCCGCCCGCCAGAACGAGTAATACTTGAAGGGACTTCGTCCCTCCAAAGCACCCTTTTCAAAGAGATTCTAGTGCGCCGTCCAAATCCGGCGCTCTTTGCGCTCACTCTGTGCTCCCTCTTCTGTGCGCGGGAGCAGAGCATTATGGGAAGATTTCGATGTACTGAGGTAGCTCATTCACGGCGCGCGCGATCATGCCGTCGCGGTTGGCGTCGGAACAATCGTAGATCGCAGGCGGGTTTTGGTCGAGGTGGTCGGTGCAGACCGCGCGCGCGCCGGCGGATACCGGCAGGTTGTAGAGCACCGGGAAATCGGTACGCGGCACCCACAAGACATACAGCGTGCTGTTGAGCTTGCGGAAGGGCAGCACCTGAACCTTGCCCAGCTGGTCGATCGGCGGCTCCGCCAGCGCCGCGCCGGTGTAGCGTGCGTCCTGCAGCAGCTGCGCCGAGTTGGCGAAGGCATAGTACGACTGGCGCGGCACCAGGGTGCTATTGCTGATGTCAATCAGCTGGCTGAACTGGAAGCCGGGGTTGTCGAGCGTGAGCGTGTACCAGAAGGCGCCTTTCAAGTTCAGCGCGATCGCCTCGGCGTAGATCCGCGCGGCGTAGTTGGCCTGGTGCGTCTTCCACACCGTGAAGTTCGGCTTGCAGTTGGCGATGCTATTCGAGCCGCAGGTGGCGGCGATCTCGGTGGCGAACAGCGGCATGTTCGCCAGGCCGTAGCCGGCCAGAATCTCGCGGATGCGCGTTGTTTTGGCAATCAGCAGGTCGCCGGCGCCCCACTCGCCATAGGCGTGGAAGCTGAGCGCGTCGATCGAGCGGCCTGCGCCGCTGCCGAGCATGCCCTTCAGGAACAGCTGGGCGCTGGTGTCGTCGGGCCACTGGTACATCAGCGCGCCGGCGATCACCTGGGCGTGCGGGTTGCCGGCGCGTAGCGCAGCTGCGGCGCGCTGCACAACCTCGCCATAGTAGCTGCCGCCATACGCCGGCTGGCTGGCGTCGAGCCAGCAGCCGGTGCCGTCGGCGTCGGCGACATTGGCCGGCGCGAAATCTGGCTCGTTCCAGATCTCCCAGTAGCTCACCTGCCCGGCGTAGCGCGCGGCCAGCGCGGTGAGAAAGCGCTCGAAATCGCCGAGGGCGCTGGGGGCCGGCGGGCTGCACAGCCGGCCGGGCACGCGCTGCGCCCACGCCGGCGAGCGCTGGATCACCAGGGTTGGCTCGATGCCGGCCGCGCGCAGCCGCGCGACATTCGCGTCGATATACGCCAGCGCGTCCCAGCGGTAGCCGCCGCCACGCACCGGCTCGACATCGGGCCACAGCACGTCGCCGGCGCGCACCCAGCGCGGCTGCGCGGCGCGTACATACGGCATCACGGCGTCGTCGATGTACCAGCGCAGATCGACGCCGATCGGGCTGGCTGGCCCGCTGGCGGCGACGATCGGGAGGTAGATCTGCGTGCCGGCTGTGGCCGGGCGGGGCATGGCGGCGGCGGGGAGCGCCAGCGCACACAGCAGCGACACGATAATGGCTAGGCGATACAACAACGCCATGGGCACCTGGTACAACGAACTGCCAACCTACCAGCTGATTATAGCCGATAGCGATCGAACTGCAACCGGCGGAAGATTGCGGCTGTGTGCCAATTTGCGCGCTATCGTAACCGAAACGACTTATGCTATAATGGTTGCCGCGCTGGCTCATGTAGTACTGTTTTGCTTCTGAAAAGCAGATGCACAAGCCTGGGCACGCTGGTGTATATGCGAGTCCTCCATATTGTTGAGGCAACGATCGCCGGAGTTCGCACCCACGTTCAGACATTGGCGGCCGGGTTAGGGCAGTACGGTATCGATTCCACGGTCGCCTGTCCGCTTCTCCGCCAGAACTCCTACGGTGATGCCCAATTCGTTACATATTTGGCGAATGCTGGTATCCCCGTTCTGCCGGTAGCCATGCAGCGGTCGATCGATCCGCGCGCCGATGTTGCCGCGCTGCGGCAGCTGGTCGCGATTCTGCGCCACAAGCCCTTCGACGTGATCCACCTGCATAGCTCGAAGGCCGGGTTTCTCGGCCGTTTTGCAGCGCGCGCCAGCGGCAGCTCGGCGGCGGTGGTGTATACCCCGCATGGGCTGGCGTTTCTGGGCGCGGGCGGCGCGCGCCGTGGGCTGTACCTCGCGCTCGAGCGGCTGGCTGGCCGCATGTGCGACCGCATTGTGGCGGTGTCGGCGGGCGAGCGCGCGCTGGCGCTGGCGGCGGGCCTGGCCGATCCTGGCCGGATCGTGTGTATTCCCAATGGCATCCAGCCGCCCGCGCTGCCAGGCGTCTACGACCGCCCGGCGATGCGGCGCGCGCTGGGGCAGGCCACAGGCGCCCCGCTGATCGGCACGGCCGCGCGCCTGGCGCCGCAGAAGAATCCGCGCCTGTTTCTTGAAGCGGCCGCGCGACTGCTGGCCCAGCTGCCCGAGGCGCGGTTTGTATGGTGTGGCGGCGGCGAGCTGGAAGCGCAGGCGCGGGCGTATGCCCGGCAGCTCAGCATTGATCACGCGTGCAACTTCACAGGCCACCGCGACGACGCCGCGCAGATTATCGCGGCGCTCGACGTGTTTTGGCTCACCTCCGATTACGAGGCGCTGCCGCAGGCGCCGCTCGAGGCAATGGCGCTGGGCGTGCCGATCGTGGCCACCGACGTGGTTGGCACGCGCGATCTGCTGCGCAGCGGCGCCGGCCTGCTGGCGCTGGATCTGGCGCCGGGGTTGCGGCGTGCGTTTACCAACCGGATGATTTTTGGTTCGCGGATTTGAAATGATTGAGCAATTTGACGTGGTGATCGTCGGCGGTGGACTGGTCGGCGCCAGCATGGCCGCGGCGCTGGCCGATAGCCGGCTGCAGGTGGCGCTGCTGGAAGGGCGCCCGCCGGCAGCGTTGCCGCAGGACGCCAGCTGGGATGCACGTATCTATGCCATCAGC
>CALLYN010000858.1 GCA_937858455.1 uncultured Kouleothrix sp. | reverse complement strand
TGCGGCGCCCGGCTTTGCCGGGCGCCGCACAAGAAAACACAAGTAATCAAACGGAATTGGTATAACAATGTAGGAGCGGCGCGTGTTCCGCCCCAGATTGAGCCCACAACGCGCATCTGCGCCTATGATCGGGCAGGCTATGGCTGGGGTGAAAGTTGACAATTTCAGGCAAGTAATGTATCATTGCCGGCATAATTGAATAGCGCATACTCTTATCCAGAGAGGTGGAGGGACCGGCCCGATGAAGCCTCGGCAACCCTGGAAAGAACGTGGCGTTCCGAGCTGAAGAGGCGTGGTGGCGAAGTGTTTCGCCCCGCGTGCCTCTCGCCCCGAACGGCCGCTCGATCATTAGGGTGCCAACTCCGGCAGCGCAAACTGGAAGATGAGAGGCGAACGCTGATGTACGCCTTTTCCATGTGTCGTGGAAAAGGCGTTTTGTTGGTCCGCATCAGCGGGCGCCCGTCGTCCAGCACGATGGGCGTTTTTTATTTCCGCTCTGATGAAAGGACGATCACGTGATTACCGACACCACTGGCGCCTGTACACGCACACCCCTCAATGTCGCGCGCATCCGGCAGGATTTTCCAACGCTGCAGCAGCAGATCCACGGCCATCCGGTTGTGTTTCTCGATAGCGCGGCATCGTCGCAGAAGCCAGTGGCGGTGCTCGAGGCCATGGAGCAGGCGTACCGCTCGACATACGCGAATGTCCATCGCGGCGCCTACAGCTTCAGCATGCGCATCACCGAGCTTTACGAGCAAGCGCGCGCCAGCATTGCCGATTTCATCGGCGCGCCCTCTGCTAGCCAGATCGTCTTTACACGCAATGCAACCGAGGCGCTTAATCTGCTGGCGTACTCGTACGGCCGCACCTTTCTGCGGCCGGGCGACGAGATCGTGCTGACTGACCTGGAGCACCACGCCAACTACCTGCCCTGGCTGGAGCTGGCACGCGAGCGCGGCCTGAATATAAAGCGCATCCCGCTGACTGCCGAAGGCACGCTTGATCTGTCGTGCCTCGACGCGCTGCTGACCCCGCGCGTGCGGCTGGTGAGTTTTGCGCATGTCTCGAATGTGCTCGGCACGATCACCGACCCGCGCCCGATCATTGAGCGGGCGCACGCGCTTGGCGCGCTGGTCGCGCTGGACGCGTGCCAGTCGGCGCCGCACATGCCGCTGGACGTTGGCGCGCTCGATGCCGATTTTGCGGTGTTCTCGGGGCACAAGATGCTCGGCCCGACCGGCATCGGCGTGCTCTACGGCCGCGCCGAGCTACTGGCCGCGATGCCGCCGTTCTTGACGGGCGGCGATGTCGCGCGTGATGTCGATTTTGACAGGGTTGTATGGGAAGACGCGCCGCTGAAGTTCGAAGCCGGCACGCCGGCATTTGTCGAGGCGATCGGCCTGGGCGCGGCAGTCACGTACCTCGGCAAGCTTGGCCTGGCCGCAGTACACGCGCACGAGCGCGCACTGACCGAGTATGCCCTGCGTCGCCTCAGCGCCCTCCCCGGCCTGCGCATCTATGGCCCGCGCGATGCAAAGCTGCGCGGCGGCGTCGTGACGTTCACCGTCGATGGCGTTGCGCCACACGATATCGCCACCGCCCTCGATCAGCGCGGTATTGCCATCCGCTCGGGCCGCCACTGCGCGCACCCGCTGCACCGGCTGCTCGGGCTGGACTCGAGCGCGCGCGCCAGCTTCACGATCTACAACGACTTCGCCGATGTCGACGCGCTCGTCGATGGGCTCGCGGCAATACAGCGCCATCCGGTGCAAACTGCGCCCGCCAGGGCTGCCGACTGCCGTACGCCTCAGGTGGTGCAGGCGCGCGGCTTCGCGCTGGCCTAGCTTTCTCTGGTGCCGGCGCCATACCGGCTTAGAGTGGGAGAAAGTCTATTAGACTTTATTGAAAATAACAATGGTGGGGGTTTAGGGGGCCTGCGGCCCCCAAGAATCCTCTGTTGGTGGGGCAAAGCCCCCCTGGCTCCCTTATTTCCGATAAAGTCTATTGAACACAAGAATACAAATTTTACTTGACAATTATGATCAAGTATATTAAGATCCTTAGTATCGTCGCAGGTAAGCTTGATAGTGGCCTGAAAGGGTAGGGGATCGCGATACCCTAAGGAGTATCGCAATCCATGGAGGCGCCGATGGAACTCGCCGCATACCGTGATACCTTTCCGATTACGCAGCGCTACGCTTTTCTCGACCACGCCACCGGCGCACCGCTCGGCAACCATGTCACTCGCGCTATCCAGGCGCATATCGAGCGCGCGCTGGCTGCGCCACCCAGCCAAGTGCGCGACGCGCTGGCCGAAACAGCCGAGCGGATCAAGCAGCGTGCGGCGGCACTGATCCACGCCGCGCGCGCCGACGAGATCGCGATCGTACCGAATGCCGTCATTGGCCTGAATACCGCCGCGAACAGCCTGCCGCTCCAGCCGGGCACGACGGTGCTGGTGCTCGACGGCGAAGATCCGGCGCACGTGTACCCGTGGATGAACCTGGCCGCACGGGGCATTCTGGTGAAGCGCATTGCGCAGAGCGATGGCGGCTTGGATCTTGAGCAGCTCGACCGGTGGATCGACTCGCGCACCCGTGTGCTGGCGCTGAGCAGCGCGCTCCCCGCCACCGGGTTCAGGCACGACCTGGCCGCGCTCGGAGCCGCCGCGCGACAGCGCGGGCTGTTCTTCGTGGTCGACGCGAGCCAGACGCTCGGCGCATTTCCGGTGGATGTGCAAGCCTACCAGATCGACTTCCTGGTGGCCGATGCCGGGCGCTGGCTGCTCGGCATCCCTGGCGCCGCTCTGCTGTACTGCCGCCACGACCTGCTCGACCGGCTTCAGCCGGGCGCGTATGTCGGCGCCACCAGCACGCTGCCGCCGATCAATGTCCGCGACTACGGCTTCACGCTCCACACCAGCTCGGAGCGCTTCACTATCGGCGAATCGGGCGATCTCGCGATCGCCGGGCTCGCGGCGGCGCTCGAGATGATATTGGAGATTGGCGAGGCGCCGATCGCCGAGCGCATCCTTGATCTGACCGACATACTGATTGGCGACCTGCGCGAGCGCGGCCACACGCTGCGCACGCACGCCGCCCCGCGCCACCGCAGCGGCATTATCGTTCTCGAACACCCCACGCCGCAGGCGGCCTACGATCGCCTCCTGGCCGCCGGCATTGTCGCCACACGCAGGCCAAGCGGGCTATGCTTCGCACCTCATTTCTACAATAGCGAGGAAGATGTGCTGCGCGTCGGCTCGGCGCTCAGCAAACGCCGCTAATACGCCTGCTGCGCTTGTGCATGCGCAGCAGCATTTTTTGCCGATTTTATTGTTGACTTTTTCGATCTATTTAGTTTAGTATTATGACATATTACCTCCTGAAGCGCCTCGTGGCGATCATTCCAACACTGCTAGCGATGACGCTGATCACCTTTCTGGTGATGCACGCCATCCCCGGCAGCCCGTTCGACCCGGCGATTTTCGGCGGCAACGACCTGCCGCCCGAGGTACTCGCGAACATTGAAGCGAAGTACGGGCTCGACCGCCCGCTTCCCGAGCAGTACCTGCGCTTTATCGGCGGGATGCTGGTGGGCGACTTCGGCACATCGTACGCTTTCAAATCGCGCTCGGTGAGCGAGCTGCTGCGCGACACCTTCCCGGTATCGCTGCAGCTTGGCACCATGGCCTTCACGCTGGCGCTCGGGCTGGGCATACCGCTCGGCATTCTCGCCGGCGCGCGGCGAGGCAGCCTGCTCGACCGGGCGGTGACCCTGCTGACAACCAGCGGCATCGCGCTACCGAGCTTTGTCGTGAGCGTGCTGCTGATCCTGGTGTTCTCGCTGGTGCTGCGGCTGCTGCCGGCCACCAGCGTGCGCTGGGAACAGCCCCAGACATGGATCCTGCCGACCCTGGCGCTGGCCTTAGGCCCGCTGGCAATCTTCGCACGCTATACGCGTGCCGGCATCCTAGACGAGCTGAGCGGCGACTATGTACGCACCGCGCGGGCCAAAGGGCTGCACGAGCGGGTGGTGCTCTACCGGCACGTGCTCAAATCGGCACTTCTGCCGGTCGTCACGGTTGCCGGGCCGATCTTCGCCGCGATCGCCACCGGCTCGTTCCTGGTCGAGACGATCTTTGCCGTCCCAGGCATGGGCCGCTTCTTCGTCAGCAGCATCTTCGCCAAGGACTACCCCGTGATTATGACGCTGGTGGTGCTGTATGGCGCGGCGCTGGTGCTTTCCAACCTGGTGGTCGATCTGCTGTATGGGGCGCTCGACCCGCGCACGCGCGCGGCGGCGCGGCTGCTCCACAGGAGCTGAACATGAGCCTTGAGCAGGAGTTTACGATTGCCGCGGCGGCTCAAGCGCCGGCGCATCCGAACAACGCCGCGGCGCCACCGGCCCAGGCGCTGCCCCAGCGGCACCGCACGCTGTGGGGCGATGTCTGGCGGCGGCTACGGCGCGACCCGGCGGCGCTATCCAGCGTAATCTTTCTGGTGCTCCTGGTGCTGCTGGTTGTGCTCGCGCCGTTTGTGGCGCCGCGAGGCTACGCCGCCCAAGATTACACCAGCCTGCGCGCGCTCCCGAATACGCGCTACTGGCTTGGCACCGACAACGCCGGGCGCGACCTGTGGGCGCGGCTGGTCTACGGCGGGCGCATCTCGCTGTTTGTCGGCGTGAGCGTCCAGCTCGTGGCGCTCGCCGTCGGCGTGCCGCTCGGCCTGATCGCCGGGTTCTACGGCGGGCGCGCCGACGCCGTGATCATGCGGGTAGTCGACGTGCTGTATGCCTTTCCCAACCTGTTGTTCGCAATCTTGCTGATGAGCTGGCTCGGGCCTGGGCTGACGAATATTCTCGTGGCGCTGAGCATCACCGGCTGGCTGACGCTCTGCCGGGTGGTGCGCGCCCAGGCGCTGAGCCTGCGCACGCGCGACTTCATCGAGGCCGCCCGCGCAGTTGGCGTGCCGCCCTGGCGCATTCTGCTGGCGCACGTGCTGCCCAACACCCTCTCGGTGATCATCACGACGGTGACATTTGGCATACCCCAGGCCATCCTGGCCGAGGCGTCGCTTAGCTTCATCGGGATCGGCATCAGCCCGCCCATGCCAAGCTGGGGCCAGATGGTCAGCGACAACATTCTGTATATCCGCTCGTCCTGGCACCTGGCCGTGTTCCCGGCGGTAGCGCTGGGGCTGACGATGCTCGCGTTCACTTCCTTTGGCGATGGGCTGCGCGACGCGCTGAACCCACGCGCCCACGAGTAGGCTTCGCGCCGCAGCGGCGGTCCAGTGCCGCCCCGCCGCCCGGCGTTCGCCGATAGATTCCGCAACCTGATTGCAGAGGAGGCACTGGCTATGACCCGTACGAACAAGCGATGGCTAGAGGACGATGAGCAGCGCGCGCTGTTCGCCGAACGGATTGGGGCCGCCGCGCAGGCCAGCGGCATGAGCCGCCGGCAGTTTCTGGCGGCGCTAGGCCTGGGTGGCGCCAGCGCGCTCTTGGCGGCCTGCGGCGTCGGCACTTCAGCGCCGGCCGACTCGACCGCCGCGCCCGCGGTGAAGTGCTCGCGCAGCTC
>CALLYN010000857.1 GCA_937858455.1 uncultured Kouleothrix sp. | reverse complement strand
GGAGGCGGACAGCAGCACATGCCGGATGATGGTGGCCAGATCCGTGCGCTCGCGCAGAGCGGCGAGCGCGGCTTCGCAGCCACGGCAGCCGGCGATATGCTCGGCCACCGCCGCGCGCGCGAGTGGCTGCAGCTCGCCGTCCAGGTAGGCGCGCAGGGTTCCTTCATCGTAGCATGTGCGCATGGCGTCCTAACCTTCTTGCTCGCCCGGCCGGGCTTCGGCCGGGTAATCGCGCTGGTAGCGCTCGAGGAACGCGCGCTCGGCGCGGGCCAGCAGCGTGCCGACCGAGCCAGGCGCAAGGTCGAGCACGGCTGCGATCTCGGCGTACGCCAGGCCGGCATAGCGCAGCAGCAGCAGCTGGCCCTGGCGCTCGGGCAGCTCGGCGATCGTCGCGCGCACGCGCGCCCGATCTTCGGCGCGCAACGCCTCGCCGTACGGGTCGATCTGCTCGGGCGGCTCGGCCAGGCGCTCGGCGTGCTGCCGTGCGCGGCGTTGCCCGCGCAGCAGATTGTAGCCACGGTTCAGCGCCACCCGGCACAGCCAGGCGATCAGCGCCGCGCCATTGGCCGGCGGCGGCCGATCGAGCAGCGCCAGAAAGGTCTCTTGCGCGATGTCCTCGGCCTCCTCGCGGCTGCCCAGCAGGTTGTAGAGCACCCGGTACACCTGGCTGTAGTGCCGCAGGAACAGGCGCTCGAACGCGTCGGCATCGCCGCAGCGCACCTGCTGAAGCAGTGCCTCGTCCGATTCGCTTGCCATATGATCCCTGGTCAGCGGCTGGCTGGTCATTGCTACTGCGCCTGTTCTGCCGGGCCAGCGCGTGTGGCCTTTGTCTATGTAACACCGCCGGCCGCGCTTTTGTGACATGCTCAACCGCAACTACCGGCGTAGTCGGCGATCTGGGTCGTCGCGGCCTGGGCGATCGGGTCGCGGCAGAACAGCGCGCGAATGCGATTCCCGCTGGCGGCGTTCGCCAGGCTCAAGAATGCCATGGCCTGATCGAGCAGCAGCGACAGTGTCGCGACCTCGCCAGTACGCCAGCTCGCCGAGGCGCGAAAGCCGTAATCGTAGGTGTGCAGCCCATCGCTGGCGGGCGGGCGCGCGCCAAGCTGTTCGAGCGCCTGGAGGTTGCCGGCCAGCTCGGCAGAAGTCAGCAGCGTGGCGGCGAGTATGCTGGCGTGCGGCGCCAGTATGTCGTCGCACAGCCGGCCATAGCCGCAGTATGCGGCGCCAAAGGGCGGCAACGCCGTGGCCGACCAGCCCCAAGCTGGGGCGCGCTGGCTGGCGAAGCAGATCTGATCGTGGACGAAATGGAGCGCCGAGGCGCCTAGCTCGCCGCCCGACTCGTCGAGGAAGATCGCCGGCATCAGAGCCATGAATAGTCCTCCGCCGTCCCACCCTGGTTCGAAATGCCACTCGCTCGCAGCGGCGCAGCGTGGCGGTTCGTGGTCGCGCCGGAGGTTTTGCCACGACTGTGCCGGAGCTGCGCCTGCGCCGATGGCGATGAGCTGCGCCAGCCGCGAGTCGGCTGCTAGCCAGTCGTAGTGCCACCATGTCGAGGGCGTGCCATCGAATGCGCGGCAGCCATACATCAGCCCGGCCGCCGGATCGTACAGCCAGGCCCAGTCCATCGCCGCGAGCAGCGCCCCCGCTCGCCCTGAGAGCTCGGCAACGCCCTGCCGCACCACGATCAGGCCAGCTGCTAGCAAGCCGAGATCCACAGTCGAGAATAGATTGGTTTCGTCGGGTGCGATTGGTGGAGCAGTGCCGGGCTGTATGCAGCGGTCGCCGTCGCTGATGGTAGCGGGGCGCTTGGGCGCGAGCGAGACGACGTGGTTGTGCGTGTGCGGGAAGCCGTGTGATTTCGGTAGCCGCTCGAGGCTGGTAAGCGCCGAGCCGAGCCGGGCAAGCCCCTCGGCATGTGGCTGCCAGCCCAGCTCAAGCGCGCCGACGACGCTGGCCATATACAGGCCGATATTGGTGACATTGGTCGTCTCGTCGAGTGGCACCGGCACGCGGCTGCCGGCGGCGTCGACAAACGCAATGTCGTCGACGTAGATCGTACCGCCGGGGTGGATGTGGTCGTTGAAGCCGATGCTCAGCCGGCACAGCGACGACAGGTTGGCGTAGCGGCGCACATCGGCCAGCGGGATGCGCCGTCGCGCCCAGCCTGCTCCTGCGCTGATCAATGCGCTGTCGGGGCGGCCAGGGAAGCCAGCCTGGCAGTTGCTCCAAAGCACCACTTCAAGGCGCTCGCCGCCGCGCGCGCCTTTGACCCACAGCTCGAGGTAGCTCGCCCGACTCACGTCAAACGCGTCTGGGTCGATGTTAAAGCTGCCCCAGGCATTTTGCGGCATGCTGTAGCGCAGCTCCAGGCCGTAGCCGCCGCTGTGGCGGCAGGCTACGTCGGCACAGCGGCGCGCCGCCAGCTGCGCGCTGGGCGCGGTGCTGGTGAACGGCACCCGGTGCGTGGATGCGAGCTGGGGCACAATGTCGAGCAGCGTGGCATCAAGCTTGTCGTGCGGTAGGCCGCTGCTCGGCTCGACCATGGCCAGAATATTGGCGTACGTGGCGCGCGGCAGCGTGTCGGTCAGGTAGGGCGAGAACAGCGTGGCACGCGGCAGGTACTGGCGCGGCGACAGCGCGGCCGGGCCGCTGGTGGCGGCAGGCGCTGCGAGATTGGGCGTGCACATGGAGCATAGCCAGAGCAGCAACCAGCCCCTGATCCAGTGCCGGTGGATCATACACGTTCCTCTCACTCCCGAGCGGCATTGCTCGCCAGCGAAGAACCCACCGATGAAGTGGCACAGCGCTTGCTAGCTGTGTGCCTCGTATTGTACACGACGAATGCGCCGCCTGCCGAGGCATGCTCGGGCAGGCGGCCCAGCAGGAGAAGCGTTTCATGACCGATCACCCGACGCGCGCGCAGGCCATTCGCACGCTTGGCGCGCTGATCAAGGACATCAAGATCGCCATGCTCACCACGATCGAGGCCGACGGCGCGCTGCGCAGCCGGCCGATGGGTACGCAGCAGGTCGAGTTCGACGGCGACCTGTGGTTTTTTGTGGGCGCAAGCTCGCCCAAGGCCCACGAGATCAGCGCCGACCCGCGCGTGAATGTCAGCTATGCCCAGCCCGACGACCAGCGCTATGTTTCGGTGTCGGGCACGGCCGAGCTGCTGCGCGACCGCGAGAAGATACGCGAGCTGTGGAGCCCGCTGTACAAGGCCTGGTTCGCGCAGGGGCTCGACGACCCCGACCTTGCGCTGTTGCGCGTGCGCGTCGAGCAGGCCGAGTACTGGGACGCGCCGTCGAGCAAATTTGTGGCGCTGGCCGGCTTTGTGAAGGCGCTCGCCACCGGTACGCGCGCCGACATCGGCGAAAACGCCAAGCTGGATCTGTAGCGCGGCGTGCCGTAGCAGAGCGTTCGAGCGTGGAGCAATCGCCCTGCGCTTGGCTCTGGAAGCCTGCGTGATACGCTGTTCGCTTGAACACGTATCGATTGTGTTGCACGACATGGCGAAGCCACAACGTGCAACACAAGAAATTTTGGGGGCGGCGAAGCCGCCCCCAAACCCCCACGTGGCGCGGCAGCGCGTGCCGGTTGGCCCTGAGGCATGCGCGCCGGGCGCTGCTCGCCGGCACAGCGCGCTGTTCCGAACATGCTATAATTGGCCCAGGCCGTGATCACAAAGAGGAAAACCAATGGAATACCTGGTCACGATCGGGCTCGAGGTACACGCCCAGATCCGCACCAAGTCGAAGATGTTCTGCGGCTGTAGCGCCGAGGTCGCCAGCGCCGCGCCCAATACCCACGTCTGCCCTACGTGCATGGGCCTGCCCGGCGCGCTGCCTTACATCAACCGCAGCGCGATCGAGATGGCCGCGCGCACCGGGCTGGCGCTCAACTGCCGCATCCAGCACGACAACGTCATCAGCCGTAAGAATTATTTCTACCCCGACCTGCCATCTTCCTACCAGCGCAGCCAGTTCGACGACCCGCTGTGCGTGGCCGGCTGGGTCGAGATCGACGGCGACAGTGGCGCCAAGCGCGTCGGCCTGACGCGCGTGCATATCGAGGAGGACACCGGCAAGCTCAACCACCAGCCCGACGGCTCGTCGCTGGTCGATTTCAACCGCGCCGGCGTGCCACTGATGGAGATTGTCTCCGACCCCGACATTAGCTCGCCGGAGGAGGCCAAGCGCTACTTCCAGAAGCTGCAGCAGATCCTGCGCTGGATCGGCGTGAACACCGGCAACATGGAAGAGGGCGCGCTGCGCTGCGACGCGAATGTGTCGGTGCGGCCCGAGGGCCAGAAAGAGTACGGCGCCAAGGTCGAGATCAAGAACATGAACTCGTTCCGCTCGGTCGAGCGCGCGCTGACCTACGAGATCGAGCGCCAGAAGAAGGCGCTCGACGCCGGCGAGCTGATCCGCCAGTCGACGCGCGGCTGGGACGAAGACCGCGGCGTGACGGTCGAGCAGCGCCTGAAAGAGGGCTCGGAGGACTACCGCTATTTTCCCGAGCCCGACCTGCCGCCGCTCAAGCTTTCCGATGCCTGGATCGAGGCGCGGCGCGGCGAGCTGCCCGAGCTGCCCGACGCGCGGCGGGCGCGCTTTGTGAGCGAGTATGGCCTGAGCGCCGCGGACGCCGACGTGCTGACGGTGGCGCGCGGCGACGCAGAGTACTTCGAGGACGCGGTGGCGGCGGCGCGGGCGCACGGCCTGGCGCCGCGCGAGGTGGCCAACTGGGTCACCGGCGAGCTGTTCCGGCTGGCGAAAGACACCGGCGAGACGCTGGCCGACGTGCGCGCGCGCTTCCGGCCGGAGTTCGTGGGCGAGGTGATCGCGCTGCTCGCGGCGGGCACGATCACGCGCACCAGCGCCAAAGAGGTATTCGAGGCCAGCTTTCGCGAGGACGCGGCGCCGGCCGAGGTGGTGCGCGCGCGCGGGCTAGCGGTGATCGGCGGCGGCGACGCGCTGGCGGCGCTGGCGCGCGAGGCGATCGCCAGCAACCCCAAGTCGGTTGCCGACTACAAGAGCGGCAAGGTCGTGGCGATCAAGTTCCTCGTGGGCCAGGTGATGAAGGCCTCGAAGGGCCAGGCCAACCCGCAGGCTGCCCAGGCCGCGCTTGAGGAAGAGCTCGGCCGCATCTAGAACGCCTAACCCGCAACCTGTGCGCGGCGGCGTGCGCGCCGCCGCCAACCTGTGTACGGCTGCCACATGGACGCGATCGTCACCGAGGGGCTCAGCAAGCGCTATGGCGCGCGCGTGGCCGTCGACGCGCTCAGCATGGCGGTGCCCGCCGGCCAGGTGTTTGGCTTTCTGGGGCCGAACGGCGCCGGCAAGACCACCACGATCGCCATGCTGCTCGGGCTGGTGCGCCCCAGCGCCGGGCGCGCGCTGATCTTCGGGCGCGATGTGTGGCGCGAGCCGGCGCCAGCGCTGGCCGATGTCGGCGCGATGATCGATGGGCCGGCGTTCTACCCCTACCTGTCGGGCCGCGATAACCTGCTGGCGCTGGCGCGCGCCGAGGGCTTGCCGGATGGGCGGGCGGCGGCGGCGCTGGCGGCGGTGGGGCTGAG
>CALLYN010000856.1 GCA_937858455.1 uncultured Kouleothrix sp. | reverse complement strand
CCTCGACAATCTGCGCGACCACGTCGGCGGGCACCGGGCGATCCTGATAGCGCCGCACCGCCAGCACCGTACGCACTGCCTCAAACACGTCCATATGCGTTGCTCCTCCCTGCTCTTGCGGTTAAACACCGCTCTGCCGAACGCTACCCGTTCGGCGGGGTTTGGGGGCGAGATCCAGCGTCGCTGTATCAGCCCTGCTCGGGGATTGGGCCAGGTTGGTATAATAGCACAGGAACCCCAGACTGAGGAGGCAGCATGGCAACGACACAGGCTTGCGCGGGCTATGTGCCGGCGGCGGCTCGGCCGCGCGAGGCCGCCGTGTGCGGCCGGCACTGCGCACGGCGCCGCGCATGAAACTGTACGCGATCAGCGACCTGCACCTGAGCTACCGCGCCAACCGCGCGGCGCTTGAGGCGCTGCCGCCGCATCCCGACGACTGGCTGATCCTGGCCGGCGACATCGGCGAGCGCGAGGTGCACCTTGAGTACGCGCTGGCAATCCTTACGCGCCGCTTCGCCCGGCTGATCTGGACGCCCGGTAACCACGATCTGTGGACGCCGCCAACCGACGCGGGCGGCCTGCGCGGCGAGGCCAAGTACCGCCGCCTGGTGGCGATCTGCCGCGCGCATGGCGTGCTGACGCCCGAAGACCCATACGTGCGCTGGCCTGGCGCCGGGCCTGCATGCTTGCTCGCGCCAATCTTCACGCTGTACGACTACACCTTTCGCCCCGCCGACGTGCCCGCCGGCGCCGCGCTCGGCTGGGCCGGCGCCAGCGGCGTGGCCTGCAACGACGAAGAATACTTGCACCCCGACCCATACCCCTCCAGGGCCGACTGGTGCGCGGCGCGCTCTGCCGCCACCGCGCAGCGCCTGGCCGAGGCCGCGCGCCAGGCGCCGCTGGTGCTGATTGGCCACTTCCCGCTGCGCCACGACCTGGTGTGGCTGCCGCTGACGCCGCGCTTCTCGATCTGGTGCGGCACCTGCCGCACCGAGCGCTGGCATACCCGCTTTCGGGCGCTGGCCGTGGTGTATGGCCACCTGCACATCCCCAAGACGCACTGGCGCGATGGCGTGCGCTTCGAAGAGGTGTCGTTCGGCTACCCGCGTCAGCGCCGCGACAGCCACGGCCTCGAGCACTACCTGCGCGAGATCCTGCCTGGCCCGAATTGACAAGCCTCGCCTTTGGCCATACTATAGAAGTTGTCTGACCACTTTACCACTTGTGGAGACAACGTATGGACACAGGTGCGACCTACCTTGTCACTGGCGCGATGGGCTGCATCGGCGCCTGGGCGCTCTACCACCTCACGCGCCAGGGCCAGCGGGCGGTTGGCTTCGACCTGAGCGCGAACCGTGCGCGGCTCGACCTGCTGCTGTCGCGCGCCGAGCAGAGCGAGATTGTATTTGTGCAGGGCGACCTGACCGACCCGCGGCAGGTAGCCGAGGCGGTGCGCGCGCACGGAGTGACGCATATCGTGCACCTGGCGGCGCTGCAGGTGCCGTTCTGCCGCGCCAACCCGGTGGCCGGCGCGCAAGTGAATGTCGTTGGTACGGTGAATGTGTTCGAAGCGGCGCGCCATGCCGGCGTCAAGCACCTGGCGCACGCCTCGTCGATCGCGGTGTATGGCGCGCCCAGCGAGTACGCGCCAGGGCTGATGCCCCACGACGCGCCGCCAAACCCGCACACGCTCTACGGCGTCTATAAAGTCGCGTGCGAGGGCATTGCGCACGTCTACTGGCAGGATCACGGCATCGCCAGCGTCGGGCTGCGGCCGTATGTGGTGTACGGCGCCGGGCGCGACCAGGGGCTCACCAGCGATCCGACCAAAGCCGTGCTGGCGGCGGCGGCCGGCGTGCCGTTCCACATCGGCTTCGGCGGCGTGATGCAGTTCCAGTACGCCTCGGATGTCGCGCGGCAGTTTATCGACGCCGCGCGCGCGGATTTGCCGGGCGCCAACACCTTCAACCTTGGCACGCGCCCCGCCAGCGTCGCCGAGTTCGTGGCGAGCGTGCAGCGGCTGCGCCCCGGCGCGCAGATCAGCGCCGCCGACGCGCCGCTAGCCTTCCCCGAGGGCTTCGACGACACGCGGCTGCGCGCCAGCATGCCGCAGGTCTACGACACGCCGCTGGAGCAGGGCATCGCCGAGACGCTCGAGATCTTCGAGCGCGCGCTGGCCGACGGCCGGCTGGCAAGGCCGGAGTAGCCATGGCGCTCGATATCGAAGACCCGGCCGCGCTGACCGACTACCTGCGGCGCGCGGGCCACATCCCCGCCGGCGCCAGCCCGCGTATCAGCGTGCTGGCCGGCGGCGTCTCGAACCGCACCGTGCTGGTCGAGCACCCGCCGGCGGTTAGCTGGGTGTTGAAGCAGGCGCTCGCCAAGCTGCGCGTGCAAGTCGATTGGTTCAGCGACCCGGCGCGCGTGCACCGCGAGGCGCTTGGGCTGCGCGCGCTGCCCGAGCTAGCGCCGCCCGGCAGCATCCCGGCGCTGATCTTCGAAGACGACGCCGAGCACCTGCTGGCGATGGCGGCGGTGCCGCAGCCACACGCGAACTGGAAGCAGCTGCTGCTGGCCGAAGGCCCGCAGCCGGCCCACGTCGCGCAGTTTGCCGCGATCCTCGGCCAGATCCACGCGCGCTCGCACGACCAGGCCGGGCGCTTCGCCGCGCTGTTCGGCGAGCGCGGCTTTTTCGAGTCGCTGCGGATCGAGCCGTACTACCTCTACGCCGCGCAGCAGGCGCCGGCCGCCGCCGATTTCGTGGCCGCGCTGGTGGCCGACACGCGCGCCAGCCGGCTGGCGATCGTCCACGGCGACTACAGCCCGAAGAACATTCTGGTGCACGGCGGCCGGCTGATCCTGCTCGACCACGAAGTGATCCACTGGGGCGACCCGGCGTTTGATGTTGGGTTTGCGCTGACGCACCTGCTGAGCAAGGCGCACCACCTTCCGGCGCGGCGCGGCGCGTTCGTGCAGGCGGCGCACGCCTTCTGGAGCGAGTACAGCGGCGTGGTGGCCCAGCGCTTTGGCGCGAACTACGGCCAGCGCGCCGCGCGCCACCTGGCGGCCTGCCTGCTAGCGCGGGTAGCCGGCCGCTCGCCGCTGGAGTACCTGTCTGCCGACGAGCGCGAGCGCCAGCTACGGGCCGCGCTGGGCCTGATCGCGCGGCCGCCCGCGAGCGTGCCGGCCTGCATCAGCCAGTTTATCGAAAGCATTGCACCATGAGCTACTCAATCGCCAACCTGCGTGGCCTCGAGATCCTCGATAGCCGCGGCCGCCCGACGGTTCTGGCGTTCTGCGAGCTGGCGTCTGGCGCGCGCGGGCGCGCCTCGGTGCCCTCGGGCGCGTCGGGCAGATGCGCAATGGTCAGCTGATCGGCGCGCTCCATTTCGGCTGTCGTGAGAACTTCCATGCCAAATCCTGATCCAAACGCCCGTTACTGAGGCACATCCATTCACGGCTCGAACGCTTCAGGCCAAAGTCTGCATACGAATTGATCTATTTGCCTATTTCATAGGCTCACGTATCATGGGCGTGTTGCTGAGGACTCCACCCGGCTGCCCGTTAAAAGTCTGATAACATTCCCAAATCAGGGCGGTTAACAACTTGGCATAGACCCTGCTTTTGAGGAAGCCGGCTGAGGATGGTGGGTAATCGCGAGTATTTTCCGGCAGTTCGCCGGGTCCAAGCATCGAACGCGCTGCGCATCCGCTCAATCCAGGAGATCGCGTGGCAATCTGGAATTTCTGGGAAGCGCCGGGAGGCAAAGTCAGTGAAGAAGATCGAGGCCATCATCAAGCCATTCAAACTCGATGAGGTGAAGGAAGCACTCCAGGAGGTCGGGCTGCAGGGTATCACCGTCACTGAAGCCAAGGGTTTTGGCCGGCAGAAGGGTCACGCGGAGCTGTATCGCGGTGCGGAATACATCGTAGACTTCCTGCCCAAGGTCAAAATAGAGATCGTCATCGGCGACGACCTGGTGGAGAAGGCCATCGACGCCATCCGGCGCGCGGCCCAGACCGGCCGCATCGGCGACGGCAAAATCTTCGTTTCCAACATCGAGGAAGCGATCCGCATCCGGACCGGCGAATCCGGGCTGGACGCTATCTGAGCCGTTTGCTATCCGAAAAATAGCGGCAAAATAACAAGAACAACGGGCTGCTCAGGCAGCCCGATTTCGTTTGTGCCCACTCGCCGTTCACCAGGAAACCGACCGCAAGAGATAAGGGGAATTCATGAAGACCGCCAAAGACGTCCTCAAATCGATCAAGGACAACGACGTCAAGTACGTCGACCTGCGCTTCACCGACCCGCGCGGCAAGTGGCAGCACGTGACCTTCGACGTCGGCATGATCGAGGAGGATACGTTTGCCGAAGGTTTGATGTTCGACGGCTCGTCGATCGCCGGCTGGAAAGCGATCAACGAATCCGACATGTGCCTGATGCCCGACCCGATCACCGCCACGATCGATCCGTTCTTCGCCGAGACCACCATGGTCATCGTCTGCGACGTGCTGGAGCCGACCACCGGCGAGCCCTACAACCGCGACCCGCGCGGCATGGCCAAGAAGGCCGAGGCGATGGTGAAGTCGATGGGCGTGGGTGACACCGTGTACTTCGGCCCCGAAGCCGAGTTCTTCGTGTTCGACGACGTGCGCTTCTCCGCCGACCCCTACAGCACCGGCTTCAAGCTCGATTCATCGGAATTGCCGACCAACTCCGCCACCGATTATGAAGGCGGCAATCTCGGCCACCGCATCCGCACCAAGGGCGGCTACTTCCCGGTGCCGCCGCAGGACAGCG
>CALLYN010000855.1 GCA_937858455.1 uncultured Kouleothrix sp. | reverse complement strand
GGCCGGCTGGCAGGTCGCGCGCGACCCTGGCGACCCCTGGCGCTGGGCGCTGACGCAGCGCGATCGCGGCGCGGCGCTCAAGCGCGTGCTGGTGCTGTACACCAAGCCCTCGCCGGCGTACGACACGGCGATCGGCGCGATCCTCCAAGTGTTTGCCGCCAAACAGCTCGCCGCCGATTTTTCGGTGGTCAATATGCGCAACGACACGGCCGCCGGCCAGCAAGCCCTCGATCGCGCCGTTGCCGAGCGCTTCGACCTGCTGTTCTCGATGGGCTCCGACGCAACTGCGTTTGTGTCGGCGCGCTTCCGCAACGGCCCCATCCCGGTGGTGTCGGTCAGCTCGAAAGATCCGGTGCTGCTGGGCCAGCTGCCCGACTACACCAGCGGCAGCGGGACGAACATCGCCTACACCTCGCTCAACGTGCCGATCGAAGTGCAGATGACGTACCTCAAAGCGCTCAAGCCGCAGCTCCAGGCCATCGGCGTGCTGTATGCCGCAAGCAACGCCAGCGCGATCGAAACCCAGGTCAAGCCGCTGAAGCAGGCAGCCGCCGCCTATGGCATCCGGGTGCTCGATATCGTGGTGCAGGACGATCGGCGGGCGCACGCCGAGCTGGCGGAAAAGGTCGCGCGCGCCGCAGCGGCGCTCGACCAGGCCGACCCCGGCGGCCAAAACAGCATATTCTGGGTGACGGGCAGCACGTCGATCTTCAACGAGATCGCGACGATCAACGCGTCGGCGGGCGCCATTGCGGTGCTGAGCGCGGTTCCCGACGTGGTGCAGGCGGGCGATGCGAGCGCGGTGCTCTCGATTGGCGTCAGCTTCGGCAGCAACGCGCACCTCGCGGCGGTCTATGGTGTCGATATTCTGGCTGGCAGGGCGCAAGCCGGCGCATTAAAAGTTGGCACGATCTCGCCGCCCGATATCGCGATCAACTTCCGCCGCGCCCGCGCGACCGGCCTGAAGATACCGTTTAGCTTTTTCGAAAGCGCCAGCACGATCTACGACAGCGCTGGCAAGCTCGTACGCGCAGAAGGACGGGTCGTCCATGATCCGTAATCGTATTGCCTGGCTATCCCGGCGGCCGGCCTCACCGCCGGCCCAGCCCGCCACGCCAAGGCGAGCCGGGCGCATCAGCTTGCTCGCCCAGATACTGCTGGCGACCCTGATCGCCGGGCTGCTGCCGCTGGGCCTGATCAGCTACAGCGCGCTCACGGGCTACACCGCCGCCAGCCAGAAGGCGACCGACTCGGCGGTGCAGCTGCTGGACGACAAGTCGCTGCACGAGCTGCAGGCCCACGCCACACAAACCGCCGATACGATCGCGCGCTTCCTCGAGGCCCGCGTCGACGATACCCGCTCGCTGACGCTCATCCCGCCGACGCCGGAGGCGTACCTGGCGTTCTACGGCATGCACGGGCGCGATATCCGCTACCCCGTCGGCAGCGCGGATGCGCCGCGCGAGCAGCGCCAGCGCATACCGCTGTATCGCGAGATCGCGTACCTCGACGCGCGCGGGCGCGAGCTGCTGCGGATCGTCGACGGGCAGCTCGTGCCCGCCGACCAGCTGCGCGACGTCGGCGTTCCGGCAAATACAACCTACAAGACCGAGGACTACGTCGCGCAGATCCGCACGCTGCCGCCCGGCCAGGTGTACGTGTCGCCGGTCATGGGCTGGCATACCTCGTCGGCGCAGCAGCCTGCCGGCCAGGCAGCCGGCGCCGACGCGAGCGACAGCCTAAGGTATAGCCAGTACCAGGGCGTGGTTCGCTTCGGCACCGCCGTCTACACGCGCGCGGGGGCGCTGGCGGGGATGGTGCTCCTATCGCTCGACCACCGTCACCTCATGGAGTACACGACGCACATCCAGCCGGTCGCCGCCGACGCCTGGACGCTCTACCCGGCGTATGCGAGCGGAAACTACGCGTTTATGTTCGACCAGGATGGCTATACGATCGCGCACCCGCTGCTCTCGCGCATGCGCGGCCTGGACGAGACCGGGCAGGTCGTGTCGTATATGCGCCAGGATATGACGGCGGCCGAATTGGCCCGCCACCCGTTCAACCTGCGCTACGCGGCGTGGTCGGATCCGAGCTGGCCGACGATCTTCACCGCAGTGCTGCAGGGCAAGCCGGGCTTCGCCATCACCACCAATCGGGCCGGCGCGCAGAAGGCGTCGGCCTACGCGCCGATTCGGTTCGGCTACGGCGTGTATCGCGGCTCGGGTATTTTCGGCGGGGTTGTGATTGGCGCGAATGTGGACGAGTTCCACAAATCGGCGACGGTCATTCGCACAACCATTCAGGACGAGCGCAACCGGCAGCGTACGAACATGCTCTGGATCGTGCTCGGCGGCATTGTCGTGCTGGCGGGCGCCGCCGTGCTGGTCAGCAGCAGCATCATCCGGCCCGTGCAGCAGCTGACCAGCGCGGCGCGAGCGATGGAGCAGGGCGAGTTCAACGCCAGCCTGCTCGACCGCCTGCTAAACCGGCGGATCCAGGACGAAGTCACCCAGCTTACGCAGGTGTTCAAGCGGATGGCCGAGCAGGTAAACTTGCGCGAGCGCAACCTGCGCCAGCAGATCGTCGACCTGAGCATCCGCATCGACGAGAAAAAGAAGCAAGAGCACGTCGCCGAGATCACCGAGAGTAGCTATTTCCTCGATCTGCAAGAGCGCGTGGCGGCAATGCGCGCGAAATACCGCGATCAGGATAGCAGCGAGTAAAGGAACACCAGCCATGCCCAAGATTATTTCGATCCACTCGTTCCGCGGCGGCACCGGCAAATCGAACACCACGGCAAACCTGGCCGCGCTGCTGGCGGCCGACCAAAAGCGCGTGGGCGTGATCGACACCGATATTCAGTCGCCCGGCATTCACGTGCTGTTTGGCCTCGACGAAAGCTCGATCACCTACTCGCTCAACGACTACCTGTGGGGCAAGTGCGCGATCGAGCAGACGGCGATGAATGTCACGTCGCGGCTTGGCAAAGACATCGGCGGCCAGGTGTTTCTGATCCCGGCCAGCATCAAGGCCGGCGAGATCGCGCGCGTGCTGCGCGAGGGCTACGATGTGTCGATGCTCAACGACGGCCTCTACCAGCTCGTGCGCACGCTCAAGCTCGATGTGCTGCTGATCGACACGCACCCCGGCCTGAACGAAGAGACGCTGCTCTCGATCGCGATCTCCGACGCGCTGGCGGTGGTGCTGCGCCCCGACCAGCAAGACTACCAAGGCACCAGCGTGACCGTCGAGGTGGCCCGCAAGCTGCGCGTGCCGCACATGGTGCTGATTGTCAACAAGGTTCCGCACATGTTCGACGCCGACGAGGTGCGCCAGCGCGTCGAGCAAACATACAACTGCGATGTGGCGGCGGTGATCCCGCACTCCGACGAGCTGATGGCGCTGGCCAGCGCCGACATTTTTGCGCTGCGCTACCCCGATCATCTGCTGACGATGGCCTACAGGCAGATCATGAACGCGCTGATCGGCTGAGCGGCTGGCCGAAAGGGCGCGCGGCGGGCAGAGAACTGCGCACCCGCCTGTTTCAGTTCGGCTCGGCAAACGCTCGGCGAGCCAAGTCACGATCTCGTCACGATACCCCACTATAGTTGCCCGTAATCACTACCCTTCAGCAAGCGCGCTCGTTGAGCTATAGTGCAGGAGCCGGATTGATGATTGATCGGCCGATCTTTAACCCCGTTTTCCATGTCGAGGTTGTCGAGTCTGAAGGCGTCTATCTGCTGTCCGAGCGAGGCCACTTTGTTCTGAAGGGCGTGGTGCACTGCCGGCTGGCGCCGCTGATCGACGGCACGCATACCGTCGATCAGATCGTCGATCTGCTGGCCGGCGAGATCAGCCCGGCGCAGGTGTACTACGCCCTCAACCAGATGAAGCAGAAGGGCTATATTGTTGCCGGCACCACGGCCGCAGACGAGCAGGCCGCGTTCTGGCGCTCGTTCAACCTCGACCCAGAGGAGGCGAGCCGCCGCCTGCAAACTCGCCGCGTGGCGCTGACCGCGCGCGGCAGCGCCGCCACCGCCGGCCTTGCCGCCGCGCTGGAGGCCCTGCATGTCGCGCTTGTCGACCCCGACGAGGGCCAGGCCGACCTCACGGTGGTCGTGACCGACGACTACCTGCAGGAGGGGCTTGAGCAGATCAACGCCGACGCGCTGCGCTCGGGGCACCCGTGGATGCTGATCAAGCCAAGCGGCATGGTGCTATGGATCGGGCCGATCTTTGTTCCCGGCAAGACCGGCTGCTGGGCGTGCCTGGCCCAGCGCCTGGCGCCAAACCGCGAGGTCGAAAGCTACCTGCAGCAGCGCAAGGGCATTCGCAAGCCGTTCCCGGTATCGCGCGCCGAGCTGCCCTCGACAAACCAGGCCGCGCTGCAGCTCGCCGCGACCGAGATCGCGCTGTGGCTGGCGCGCGGCGAGAGCGCCGATCTTGAGGGCCAGATCCTGACGCTTGAGTTCCCCAGCCTGAGCAGCTACCGCCACCCGCTGATCAAGCGGCCGCAGTGCCCAAAGTGCGGCGACCCGGCGTACCTCGCGGCCCGTGAGCCCGAGCCTGTGCGGCTCCAGAGCCGCAAAAAGCAGTTTGTCGCCGACGGCGGCCACCGGATCGCCACCCCCGAGCATACAATCGCCAAGTACGAGAAGCACGTCAGCCCGATCACCGGCGCGGTGACGCTGCTGGCGCGCACGCCGACCGACGAAGAGCAGTTTCTGCACGTGTATATGGCCGGGCACAACTTCGCATCGCAAACCCAGACGCTGCACTTCCTCAAGCAGGGGCTGCGCAGCAAAAGCGCCGGCAAAGGCATGAGC
Source organism: uncultured Kouleothrix sp. (assembly GCA_937858455.1). GTDB lineage: Bacteria > Chloroflexota > Chloroflexia > Chloroflexales > Roseiflexaceae > Kouleothrix. The sequence continues at coordinate 3,528 of CALLYN010000855.1, read as the reverse complement.
GATGCCCAGGCGCGCGCCAGCGCCCTGTGCGAGGCGATCGAGCGCTACTCGGGCCTGTTCCAGGGCGACGAGCTGCGCGTTCGCGCGAGCTACCGCCAGCTTGGCGACGCGGCGATCCACCCGAACGCCTGCCAGAACTATAGCGAAGAGCAGTACCGCCGGCGCAACGCCTGGAATGCGCGCGGCTCAACCTTCCAGGTTGTCTCCGACCCCATGGACGAAGATGTGCCGATCGAGTGGACGCCGATCTGGTCGCTGACGCACGAGACCTTTAAGTACGTGCCGACGGCCTACTGCTACTACCGGTACCCGATTCTTCCGAGCGAGTTCTTCGCCTGGGCCGACTCAAATGGCAACGCCGCCGGCAATACGCTGGAAGAGGCGATTCTCCAGGGCTTCTTTGAGTTGGTCGAGCGCGACGCCGTGGCGATCTGGTGGTACAACCGGCTGCAGCGGCCGTCGGTGGATCTCGCCAGCTTCAAAGAGCCGTACTTCACCGAGCTGCAAGAGCGCTACCGCCGCCTGAACCGCGACCTGTGGGTGCTCGATATCACCAGCGACCTGGAGATCCCCACATTTGCGGCGGTGTCGCGGCGGGTCGACAAGCCGGCCGAGGATATCCTGTTCTCGTTTGGGTCGCACTTCGACCCGCGCATTGGCATTCTGCGCTCCCTGACCGAGATGAATCAGTTCCTGCCGGCGGTGATGCACGTGCGCGCCGACGGCAGCGGCGCGTACCAGTACGACGACGCCGATAGCCGGCACTGGTGGCAGACCGCCAGGCTTGAACAGCACCCGTACCTCGCCCCCGCGCCCGGCCTGCCGGCACGCCATGCAAGCGACTACCCGCGCGCGTGGAGCGACGATGTGCGCGACGATGTGCTGCGCTGCAAGGCGATCGTCGAGGCGAAGGGCATGGAGATGCTGGTGCTCGACCAGACGCGCCTTGACGTCGGGCTGCCGGTTGCCAAGGTGATCGTGCCGGGGATGCGGCATTTCTGGGCGCGCTTTGCCCCCGGCCGCCTGTACGATGTGCCGGTGCAGATGGGCTGGCTCGCCGAGCGCCTGCGCGAAGATCAGCTCAACCCAATTCCGATTTTTATATAGGTAGCATGAGCACATCGTCGTTCCAACCAACCGGTGCGCTTCTCCGGGTGATTGCCCGCGCCGCGCCGCCACACGAGCGCGCAAGCAACCCTTGCTTCGCGCCGATGCCTCAGCAGGCGCACCAGGCAGAGCGCATGCTGGCCTGGACCAAGGTGCTCGTGGGCGACGACGCCGAGCAGCTTGACGCGCTGCTGGCGGCGTATGGCCGCAGCCGCGATGAATTCGCCGCTGGCCTGGCCGATGTGCTTGTCGTCGATCCCGGCCAGCTGCCGGCCTGGGCGCGCAGCCTGGTTCGGCTGATCGACGCCGACGGCGACGCCGAGGCCGCGTCGGATCCATATGCGCTGTTTATGCGCTTGGGCCGCCACGATCTCCTTCAGCTGGATCCGCAGCACGAGCTGCTTGCCGCGCAGGCGCTGGACGATCTGCTGGCGATGCTGCGGCGGCGCCTGTTTCAGCCCTGTATCCAGGTATTGCGCTACGAGATGCTGGCCATGTCGGCCTGGGGTGGCTCGCGGGAATCGGCCGCGCAATCTGCCTTCAATGGCACGAATTCAGCCTGGATGCGCCGCTTTGAGCTTTACCCGGTGCTTGCCTACATCGTCGGGGTGGTATACACCAACTGGCACACTTTCGCCGCCGAGCTGCTCGGGCGCCTCGCGGCCGACCGCGACGTGCTCGCCGAGCAGCTGTTTGCGGGCGTGCCGGGCGGCCCGGTCGCTGGCGTGAAAGGCGATGTCGGCGACATGCACAACCATGGGCGCTCGGTGGCCGTTCTGACGTTCGCCTCGGGTGGCAAGGCGGTGTACAAGCCCAAAGATCTGCGCATCGCCGCGGCGTATATGGATCTGGTGCGCGCGCTCAACCCGTACCTTGAGCTGCCGCTCATGGCTCGCACCATCCTCACCAGGGGCTCGTACGCCTGGGAGGCCCACATTGCGCCGGCGGCATGCCAGGCCGAGCAGCAGGTCGCGCATTTTTACCGGCGCATGGGCATGACCATCCGGCTGCTGCAAATGCTCGAAGCCCGCGACTTTTGGCTCGACAACCTGATCGCCTGCGGCGACCAGCCAGTGTTTATCGACCTTGAGATGCTGCTGCAGCCGCGCGATCATCCCATTCGGCCGCTGGCGCCCGCCGAGCGCGAGGCCCAGCGCCGCGTGGAAGAGTCGGTTGTGCTGACGTGCACCGTGACCATGCCAACCGTGATCGGCATGGGCGTGAGCGCTGAAGACCTGGGCGCGCTGAACAGCCAGCAGCACTTTCTGACGCCATTCAAGGCGCAGCTGTCTGGCGATCTGACCAAGGCCGCTTCCCCCGATCAGTACCGCACCTGGGAGCATACCGAGCACGTGCCGACCCTGAACGGCACGCCGATGACTGTTGACGGCTACGTCGACGAGCTGCTCGCGGGCTACCAGGCCATGCACGACTGCTTGTACGCCAGGCGCGAGGTGCTGCTGGGCGCCGACAGCCCATTGCGGGCGATGGCGTGTGTTCCGGTGCGGTTTATTCACCGCGACACCTGGACCTACTACCAGATCTTGCAGTGGAGCCTCGCGCCCTCGCGAATGACCGATGGCGTGCGGCGCGAGCAGTTCCTTTTGCAGATGCTGCGCATGGCCTACCAGCAGCATGGCGCGCAGCCGCAGGCGCTGCGCCTGGCCGCCAGCGAGATCGCCGGCATTCGCGAGAACGATGTGCCGTTCTTCCAGTGCCTGCCGTGCGGCCCTGCGGTGCTTACGGTTGAAGGCGCGCCGATCGAGGGCTACTTCGGCCAGAACGCCTTTGATCGGATGAAGGAGCGCTTGCTCGACCCGGCGCACTGCCAGCGCCAGCTCGACGAGCAGCGCGATTTTCTGAATTCGTGCCTGGCCGCCGGGAAGCATACGCCGCCCGCGCGCCCGGCCGGGCACACGCGCGCCGCAGCGCCCGACTGCCCGGGTTGGACCGACGCCGCGATCGAGCTGGGCGACCAGATCCTGAGCTATGCCGCTGAGGCGCCCGACGGTAGCATGGCCTGGGCCGGGCTGACCTACCACCCATTCAGCGATATGCGCTGCGTCGAGGTGCTGCAGCCCGACATCCTCACCGGCACGGGCGGCCTGGCGATCGTTCTCGCCGATCTGTACGCTGTTTCCGGGCTGGCGCGCTTTCGCCAGGCAGCCCGCCACACGCTTCTGGCGTCGTATCGGCTGGTGAGCGAGGCGCCAACAATGATACGCGAGGTGCTCGAGCGCAGCACCTTTGGCAGCATCATCCCCACGGCCTGCGGCGCGCTGTATGGCCTTGGCGCGCAGCTCTACGTGCTGCGGCGCTGCGCACGGGCGCTCGCCGATGCCGAGCTCGACGAGGCGGCGCGGGCGTACCTGACGCTGCTGCCGCTGCCCGAGCTCTGCCGCCTGGCCGGCCCCGATCTTG
>CALLYN010000854.1 GCA_937858455.1 uncultured Kouleothrix sp. | reverse complement strand
GTGCCGGCACGAACGTCATTCGCACATGCCTCAGGGCACGCCATCAGGTCATTCTATACCACGAGGCATGCACCACTGGCGTTAAAACCAAACCGGCATTCTTTATGGGGTCCAGGGGCGAAGCCCCGGCGGCGAGGTCCAGGAGGCCGGCGGCGGCCTCCTGGCGCGGGGCACGGGGCCGCGCAGGCCCCGAGTGCGTTTGAGGGCGCAGGCCCCGAGTGCGTTTGGTGGCGCGGGGCACGGCGCCGCGCAGGCCCCGAGTGCAGCGGGAACGCGCAAACAACCAAAGATCTGGTATCATAGCGCCTGCGCAAAAAACAAGAAAGAACAGCCCAAACCTTTATGACAGAGCCAAAAATCATCTTCTCGATGGTGCGCGTCAAGCGCATCGTCCCGCCGAACCGCGAGATCATCCGCGACATCTCGCTCTCGTTCTACTACGGCGCCAAGATCGGCGTGCTGGGCCTCAACGGCGCCGGCAAAAGCACGCTGCTGCGGATCATGGCCGGTATCGACAAAGACTACCTCGGCGAGGTCATTATGTCGCCCGGCGTCAGCGTCGGCCTGCTCGCGCAGGAGCCGCAGCTCGACGCGGCCAAAACCGTGCGCCAGGTGGTCGAGGAGGCCGTGCAGCCGATCGTCGACCTGCTGGCGCGCTACGAGGCGATCAACGAAAAGTTCGCCGACCCCGACGCCGACTTCGACGCGCTGATCGCCGAGCAGGCCGAGCTGCAAGATCAGCTCGACCGCGTCGACGCCTGGAACCTCGACGGCCGCCTCGAGGTGGCCATGGACGCGCTGCGTTGCCCGCCCGGCGACACCCCGATCGGCGTGCTCTCGGGCGGCGAGCGCCGCCGCGTGGCGCTGTGCCGGCTGCTGCTCACCGAGCCCGACATCCTGCTGCTCGACGAGCCAACCAACCACCTCGACGCCGAGTCGGTGCTGTGGCTCGAGAAGCACCTGCAGCAGTACAAAGGCACGGTCATCGCCGTCACGCACGACCGCTACTTCCTCGACAATGTCGCCGGCTGGATCCTCGAGCTGGATCGCGGCCACGGCATCCCCTGGAAGGGCAATTACTCGTCGTGGCTCGAGCAGAAGCAGCAGCGCCTTGCGCTCGAGGAGAAGGCCGACAGCAAGCGCCAGAAGACGCTCGAGCGCGAGCTTGAGTGGATCCGCATGTCGCCCAAGGCGCGCGTGGCCAAGGGCAAGGCCCGCGTTAGCGCCTACGAGAGCCTGCTGAACCAGGAGACCGAGCGCCGCCGCGAGGATCTCGAGATCTACATCCCGCCGGGGCCGCGCCTCGGCAGCACGGTGATCGAGCTGAAGGGCGTCAGCAAAGCCTTCGGCGAGAAGCTGCTGCTCGACAGCCTCGACCTCGCGATCCCGCCCGGCAGCATTGTCGGCATTATCGGCCCGAACGGCGCCGGCAAGAGCACGCTGCTCAAGCTGATCGCCGGGCTCGACACGCCCGACGCCGGCAGCGTGACGATCGGCGAGACCGTGCAGCTGGCGTATGTCGAGCAGCTGCGCGACTCGCTCGACGCCGAGAAGAGCGTGTGGGAAGAGATCTCCGAGAAGAACGAGATCCTCGCGCTCGGCAGCCGCAAGATGCAGTCGCGCGCGTATGTCGCCAGCTTCAACTTCCTCGGCGCCGACCAGCAGAAAAAGGTCGGCGTGCTCTCGGGCGGCGAGCGTAACCGCGTATTGCTGGCCAAGATGCTCAAGCTTGGCGCGAATGTGATCATGCTCGACGAGCCGACCAACGACCTTGACGTGAACACGCTGCGCGCGCTTGAGGAGGCGATCGAGCAGTTCGCCGGCTGCGCGATCGTGGTGAGCCACGACCGCTGGTTTCTCGACCGGGTGGCCACCCACATTCTGGCGTTCGAGGGCGAGAGCCAGGTGACGTGGCATATCGGCAACTTCGCCGACTACGAGGACGAGCGCAGGCGCCGCCTGGGCAAAGACGCCGATACTCCCCACCGCATTACCTACCGCAAGCTGCACCGCTAGGCCAGCGGCTCGCGCTGGCTCGTGGGGGCTCGGGGGCGGCACTGCCGACACCGTGCTACGCCACAGTGGGGGCTCGGGGGCGGCACTGCCGCCCCCGAGTTTTTATTCCCGGCACGACGCGCGGCTTCGCCGCGCGTCGTGCCGAAACACCAAACCATCCCAATAATCTCCACATTGCTTCTTAACAATCTCTGAAAATCTTCTTGCTATCATCATGACATCGAAAGCGACAACACATCAGTAGAGATGAGGCACGATATGCAAACGCCACGCAAGCCATCCAATCGCAACAAGACCAACCTGATCGTCGATATGGCCATCTTCAGCGCATTCCTGGTGGCGATGGCGCCGCGCTTCAGCGGCCTGGCCATCCACGAGTGGCTCGGCATCAGCTTCGGCGCCGCGATCATCACGCACCTGCTGCTGCACTGGCAGTGGATCGTCGAGATAACCAAGCGCTTCTTCGGCAAGGTGCAGCCGTCGGCGCGGATCAACTACATCCTGAACGCGCTGCTGTTCATCGACGTGACCGTGATCATCTTCACCGGCCTGATGATCTCCCAAAGCGCGCTGCCCGCGCTGGGCATTACTGTCGCGAGCAGCGGGGCCTGGCGCGGCATCCACGGCACGGCCGCCGACCTGTCGCTGCTGCTGACCGGCCTGCACGTGGCGCTGCACTGGCAGTGGATCGTGAATATGACCAAGCGCTTCATCCTGGCGCCGCTCAGCGCGCGCAGCGCGCCGCAGCTGAGCGTGGGTGCCAGCCCTGAGCTGAAGCTGAACGCCCAGCCGGTGCGCAAAGAAATCTAACTCGCGGATATGTTCGATGCTCAATAGGCTTGGAAGTAGGGGGGCCGGAGGGGCAAATCCCCTCCGAACCTCCCTAGTGCGGCGTAGATGGTAGCTCCGCCTGGCGAAATCAACGAAAGGAACCCTGAGGACATGAAGATCGTTACCCGTAATCGCTGGCTGGGCGCTTGCGCTTTCGCAGGCGCGCTGCTGCTAGCGGCCTGTGGCGCAAGCACGACGCCGGCAAGCACCAGCGCACCCGCCGCCGCTGCTACTGCCGCACCCGCCGCCGCTGCTACTGCACCCGCCGCCGCTGCTACTGCCGCACCCGCCGCCGCTGCTACTGCACCCGCTGCTACTGCCACACCCGTCGCCGCTGCGCCAGCCAAGCTCAACCTGAACGAAGTCACCGCCGACCAGCTGCTGAGCGCCATTCCTGGCTTCGGCAATCGCATGGTGCGCGAGTTCATGGAGTACCGGCCGTACACCAGCATTCAGCAGTTTCGCCGCGAGATCGGCAAGTATGTCGACCAGGCGCAGGTAGCCGAGTATGAGAAGTACGTGTATGTGCCGGTCAATGTCAACGAGGCCGACGCCGCGACGCTGCAGCAGATTTCGGGGGTCGATGCGGCAACAGCCGACAGCCTGATTGCGGCGCGGCCCTATGCCAACAACGCCGCGTTTATCGCCAAGCTAAAGGAGCTGGCACCCGGCGCTGATACCGCCCAGGCCGAAACGTTCCTGGCAGCTCAGTAGCCCTTGGTTCCCATCTGGAGATTGGCGTGCATCAATCTCCAGATGCCCCTACACCCTTCTGCCCTGGCAAAAAGGAATGGCTATGAATGACGCAACAATTGTGCAGCGGCTGAGAAACTTCTTATTAGGGCTGGCCGGCTTTATCTGCGCGGGCACGATTGTCGAGCTGCTGCTCGCCAAACACTTCGACAAGCCGATGCAGATTTTCCCGTTTGTACTATGCGTGGCGGGCATTGCGGTGGTAGTTCTGGCCTGGCGCCGGCCAAGCCGCGCAGTGATCCAGGCGCTACGCGGCGTCATGGCGCTGCTTGTCGCGGGCAGCCTGCTTGGCGTGTACGAGCATATTGAGGGTAACCTTGAAGTGGTGCGCGAAGTGCAGCCGAGCGCTGCCACAAGCACTGTGCTGCTGAAGACGCTCACCGGGGCCGCGCCGCTCCTCGCGCCGGGCATTCTGGCGCTGGCCGCTATGATCGCCATTTCAGCCACATATTACCATCCCGCGCTGGCACGGCATAACCGTGCGGCGCTGATCTCGAAAGAGGGCCAGCTATGAAACTCATCGGTCGCACGCTGATCATCCTCGCCGCCGCGCTGGTGGTCGTCGGCGGCACCTTCGCCTATGTGCAATCGGGCTTTGCCGGCGGCGGCCGCGACCGTTTCGCCGAGCGGGCGGGCGGCTTCGCGCGGCCCACAAATCCCGGCCAGCCGGGCTTCAACCCGAGCGCTGGCCACGGCGAGTTCGGCCGCGGCGAGTTCGGGCCGGGCGGCCGCGACCGCGGGCCGAGCCTGTTCGGCATCGGCGAGATCGTCAAGGATCTGGCGATTATCGGCATCATTGTCGCCGTCGTCACTACCCTGACGGGCGCGCTCAGCCGCCGCCGCGACCAGCCGCCCGCCGCGCAAGAGTAGCAGCGCGCTTTAAAACTGCTCGCGCAACCGCTTGATCGCTTTCTTTTTGGTATGCCCTGCCTGGCAAAGCCGGGCAGGGCATACCAAAAAGGGGTTTGGGGGCGGCTTCGCCGCCCCCAAACCCTCACCAAAGTGTAAATAATCAAGCGAACTTGGTATCACACCAGAGGCGTCGCTGGGAAATCGGGCCGAGCCAATGCGGCCTGCTCGATCGCGCGCATAGCCGCCAGCGCCACGTGGTCGCGCCAAGGCCGCGCCGCCACCTGCACACCCACCGGCAGCCCGGCGCTGCCTTGCTCGACGCGCCGCGCTACTTCCTCGACGCGATCGCGGCTGGGTGCGCGGCCAACCTCTTCGCCGAGGCGAACACGCGTAAAAGGCACCACGCCGGCCGGGTACCCCAGCGCATTGTACAGAACGGTGTAGCTCCCCGCCGTACCAAGATCCTGGCTAGCGCCGTGGGTAAAGGCTGGCAGCGCGCAGGCCGGGCTAAGGATCACGTCGAGCGGCCCGCCCTCGGCCTGGTCGAGCGCGTCGGCGAAGCGCTGGCGGTAGGCTAGCTGCGCCTCGACGCACTCCCAGTAGTGCGCGGTGTCGCTGTAGCCGAAGTTGCGCACCACACTCGCGAGCTGGCGCTGGCCAAGCGCCGCCAGCAACCGGCTCAGTGTGGCAGTTGTACGGTGCGAGCGCCCGCCCAGCAGCGCGAGCGTCGCCACCCGCACATCACGCTTGGTTCTGCCCAGCGCAGTGTTGAAGTATCGCCCGCCATCGGCGCTGAAGATCTGGAAGACCAGGTCAAGCGTCGCGCCAATATCTGGTGGCGTCCACTCGATTACCTGTGCGCCCCGGTCGCGCAGCGACGCGGCGGCCTCACGTACCGCCCGTGCTACCGCCGGCGCCACCGCAAAGCGACCGTCGTCGGTGTAGTAGGCCACGCGCAGCCGCGACACGTCTACGCTCGCCGGGTCGCCCAGCGGAATATCGGAGCCGTTATCGATCACCTTCATGCCCAGCGCCACATCGTCCGTGGTGCGTGCCAGCACCCCCACCTGGCTAACGATAGCCTGTTGGCCCAACGGCACGCTGAAACGGCCCATGTCTGGGCAGCGCCCGGCCGTCGGCTTCAGGCTGGCGATCCCACAGAACGTGGCCGGCACGCGCAGGCTGCCGCCAATGTCGCTGCCCAGCCCCAGCGCCGATCCACCCGCCGCGATCATCGCGGCCTCGCCGCCGCTGCTGCCGCCGCTACTGCGATCGGGGTTCCAAGGGTTGTTGGTGCGGCCGTACACCGGGTTGTCGCTTTCGAGAAATAGGAGCATCTGGGCCATATTTGTTTTGCCCAGCACAATCGCGCCAGCCTGCCGCAGCCGCGCCACGTGGCGCTCGTCGCACTCGGCGGCGGTCTCCGCGCGCGACTCGATGCCGAACGACGAGGGAAAGCCCGCCAGATCGAGCGTTTCTTTCACCGTCACCGGCAGGCCGTGCAATGGCCCGAGCGCCATCCCGCGGGCGCGCAGCGTGTCGGCGGCACGGGCCTCGGCGCGGGCGGTATCGTAGCGCTTCAACACCACGGCGTTGAGCTGCGGGTTCACCTGCTCGATCCGCTCGATATGCGCGTCCACGGCTTCGCTGGCCGACACCTCGCCGCGCGCAATGAGCGCGGCGAGCACGGTGGCTGGCATCGAGGTAAGGTCGGCGGGGGTGGGCGTGGCGACCTGGCGGGCCACGCGGTCGGTCGCGATCATCTCGGGTGTCATAGCCTATCTCCTTTCGCCATAGTGCTGTATGCTCTGGCGCTACGATACCCGAGCCAGGCGCATGGCGCATCGGGAGATCACCTGATCAGCCGCAGTGTTTTTGTTTCTTTTTTTGGCTGCGACCAGCAAAGAGCAAGTTGGGAGGCACCCGGGCGGATTGCCGCCAGCACACCCTTAATCGGTCGCATCGAGCAGCAGCTGCTCCATAGCGAACAGCGTGGCTCCGGCGCGTGTCGAAACGCCGATCTTGGTGTAGATGTGCTGGATATGGCTGTCGACGGTTTTTTTCGAGATCACCAGGCGCTCGGCGATCTGCTGCATGGTATGGCCACGCGCCAGCAGGCGTAGCACCTCGATCTCGCGCTCGCTCAGCCCTGCCGGGCGCTCGGGCCGAGCCGAGCCGGTGGCGTGGCCTGCCGCCGCCAGCACACACTGCACCGCGTCGCCGTCGAGGCGGCCAGCGCGTACTTCACGCCGTAGCTCGGCGGCTGCAGCCTCGGGCGCGAATGCCGGGCGGTGCGGGCGCGGCTCGCATAGGGCGTGGTATACATCGGCGGCGGCCAGGAGGCGCGCGGACGGAGAGAGTAGCGTGGCAGGCAGGCCACGATGGTAGCCCGAGCCATCCAGCCGCTCGTGGTGTAGCGCTGCCAGCGCGCCTAGCCGCGCCAGCCCTGCTGGGCGTGCCAGCACGCGCTCGGTGTAGTAGGTATGTAGCCGCACCTTTTCGCGCTCGCGATCCGACAGCGGGCCGGGCTTGCCCCACACTCCGGCCGACACGCCGACGCGACCAATGTCGTGCAGCAGGCCGGCGCGGTAGATTGTAGCCACGTCGGGCGCGGTCAGGCGGCCGTACCGTGCGGCCTCGGCCGCCAATTGCGCCACGCCGCTGGAGTGGCCCAGCGTATACGGCGACTTAATGTCGGCAAAGTCGGCGATCGCCAGGCAGGCCGCGTCCAGCTGCGCGCCGCTCAGCTGCGCGCGCGGCTCAGGGTCGAGCGCCAGCACATCGGCCCAGCCCAGATCGTCGAGCCCGGCTAGCAGCTGCGCGGCGCGGGCGCAGAAACAGTCGGCCATCCAGGGGGCGTAGGCCGCGCCGCGGCGCTCGCGCGCCACTTTTACCGCCGCCTCGAGGCCGCCGAGCCGGTGAAACGTCACCACGTCCTGCGCCAGCGTCACCACAAGCACAGCCGGCATCACTTCGTGCCCTTTGATCGACGGTGTGCCTTTGCCATCCCAGCGGGCGTACAGCTGCCCAAGCCCGCGCGTAATCCGCTCGCCAAACCCCATCCGCTCGCCCAGCCGGCGCGCAACCTCGCAGTGCCCGCCAAGGAAATCGTCTACGGTTCGGGCCGATGCCAGCACGCCGCTCACCACCGCCTGGGCCATCTGCAGCGCGGTCGCACCGGCGTTGGCCTGCCGGATGAACCGCACAATCGTGCCGATCACCTCGGCCGGGTTGGCACTGTCGATCGCCACATAGTCGGCGCGCAGCGCCAGCTCGTCGCCGACGATCGCGGCAAGCATCGACGTTTCGGCGTTACAGCCGATGTAGCGCAGCAGCGCCTGGTAGTACACCTCGGCAAGCTCGCCGCCGCCCATGCCTAGCGCATCAGCGAGCCGCATAGCCACTACGCATGCGTGCAGCGCATATTCGAGCGGCTGCCCCATGGCTAGGTCGGTCGCCACCGAGAGCGCCGCCATAAGCTCGGCAAGGCCAATGGCGTCGCCATGTGTGCGCTGCTCTTGCACTCGTTACCTGCCTTCTACGATGCTCGCCATTATACCAGCTCGTGTGATCGCTTTCGTTTTGTGATGCCCCGCCCAGCTTCGCTGGGCGGGGCATCACAAAACGAAATTTCGGGGCGGCATTGCCGCCCCGAACCTCCACTATAGCGCACGTGATCAGCCGGATTTGGTAGTATCCCCCAGGCGTAATACCAGCCGCGACTGGCCAAAAAGAAAAGAGGTTTGGAGTACTATGCCCCCAAACCTCCCGCATGGATCTGCTATATCGGCCCGCGTGTGGCGCTACCCGCCCGCTTCTGGCGGCGCGGCGGGCGTCGGCCCTTGCTGAGGCGAGGCCACGGCTGTCGGCGCTTCCTGTATCGGCGTCGGCGCGTCGGTTGGTATCG
>CALLYN010000853.1 GCA_937858455.1 uncultured Kouleothrix sp. | reverse complement strand
TGGGGCGAAGCCCCAAACGGGGGTGCAGGGGTGCCGTCGCACCCCTGCCGCAGGGAACGGGGGCGCGCAGCCCCCGAACGCCCTCGCCGGGAACGGGGCCGCGCAGGCCCCGAAGCAGTCTGGAACGAGCAGGGCGAGCCCCGGCCCATCCGAGATGAAGAAGGCGCGCACGATGCGCGCCCTACGGGAAAGGCCGTGCCAGCGTCAGCGCCATACGCTCATGCCTCAGGGCAAACCCATACGTGCTTCTGTGCCACGAGATACACCTCAGGGCGAACCATCACATGCTTCTGTGCCACGAGGCATGCACCACTAGCATGGCAAATGAGGCGGCATTCTTTTGTGGGGCCTGGGGCATCGCCCCAGCGGGGAGGTGCAGGAGGCCGGCGGCGGCCTCCTGCCGCGGGGCGCGGGGCCGCGCAGGCCCCGAAGTAGTTTCGAGCGAGCAGGCCCTCAGGCTGCCGCCGGCCCATCATAGCGGCGCAGCTCAGCATAGCGCCACGCCACCCAGCCCACCATTGCCACGCACAGCGCGCCCCCGAGGAACACTGCCGCCGGCCCGCCGATCAGGCTCGCCGCAATGCCCGACTCTAGCTCGCCGAGCTGTGGCCCGCCCGCGAAGAACACCATGTTCACCGCAGTCATGCGGCCGCGCAGGTCGTCGGGAGTCATCAGCTGGCGGATGGTGCCGCGGATCACCATGCTCACCGTGTCCGAGGCGCCGGTGCCGGCCAGCGCCAGCAGCGTGAGCGGCAGCCAGCGCGAGATGCCGAACACGGCGGTGCACACGCCGAAGATCGCGATCGACCAGAACAGCACCGGCCCCTGCCTGCGGATGGTGGCCGAGGCCAGCGCCGTCGCCGCCAGCACCGCGCCGACCGACGGCGCGGCGTACATCCAGCCCAGCTCGATCGCCCCGACGTGGAGCACCTTGTCGGCGAACAGCGGCAGCAGCGTCAGCGCCGCGCCGAAGAACGTGGCGAAAAAGTCCAGCAGCATGGTCGAGGCGATCAGCGGCGTGCGGAACACAAAGCGCAGCCCCTCGAGCGCTGCCGCGAGCGTGACCGGCTGGCTTGCGCGCGGCGCGGCGCGCGAGCGCATAAGCAGCAGCGCCAGCAGCACCGCCAGAAACGAAGCCGCGTCGATCCAGTACACCGGCGCCACGCCGCCCCACGCAATCAGAATGCCGGCCAGCGTTGGCCCGACGATCGTCGCTAGCTGCCAGGCGATGATGTTCAGGCTCAGCGCGTTTGGCAGGATCTCGGCGGGCACCAGGCTTGGTATCAGCGCCTGGCGCGCCGGCATCTCGAACGCACCGACCACCGCCGCCAGGATGACCATCGCGTAGACGATCCACAGCGGCGGGCTGGCCAGCCCGCTCGCCAGCGCCAGCACCGCCGACGATACCAGCGCGCCGATCGTGGTGAGCATCAGCAGCGAGCGCCGGTCGGCGCGGTCGGCCACGAGCCCGCTCACCAGCGCGGTGGCCACGATCGGCACGGCGCGCGCCAGCCCGATCAGCCCGAGCGCCAGGGCCGGGTCGATCGCCGCGCCGCGCTTGGCGAGCTCGTACACCTGCACGTTCACCGCGACAATGCGCATCTGCGAGCCGGCGATCGACACCAGCTGCCCCAGCCAGAGCAGCCGGAAGTCGCGGTAGCGCAGCGCCGCCAGCGGCGCGAGCCGGCTTACGACAGCCGGCGAAGAAGGGGTGGTTCCCATAGTTGGCGAAAGCTCCTCAGAGCGGATCCATAGCGGCATATCATACCAAATTCGGGCAGAGAATGATACGATGCGGCGCGATGTTCCAGGCCAGGTGCTATAATTCCAGCGCCTTCAAGCCAGCCGGAGGATCGCATGTACCACCCAACCACGCGCGTGCTCACAGTGCTCGAGCTGCTGCAGTCGCACGGCCGTATGAGCGGGCCGGATCTGGCGGCGCGGCTCGAGGTGAATGTGCGCACCATCCGGCACTACATCGCCATGCTGCAGGATCTAGGCATCCCGATCGAGGCCGAGCGCGGCCGCGCCGGGGCCTACCGGATGCGGCCGGGCTTCAAGCTGCCGCCGCTGATGTTCACCGAGGACGAGGCCGTGGCGCTGACGCTGGGGCTGCTTGCGGCGCGCCGGCTTGGGCTGGCCGCCGC
>CALLYN010000852.1 GCA_937858455.1 uncultured Kouleothrix sp. | reverse complement strand
GCTGGCGCAGCTCGGCGGCGGCGTGATGCTGGCGCTGGGCTGCGGCCTGGCCGCGCTGTCGCTGCTGGCCTCGGGCGCGGCGCCCACCTGGCTGGTGCTGGTGGCGCTCGGCGCGGCCACTGGCCTGAGTGGTGGCACCATCGACGGTGGCCTGAACGCCTACGCCGCCGCGCACTTCAGCCCGCGCTCTATGAACTGGCTGCACGCGTGCTTCGGCATCGGCGCGACACTTGGCCCGGCGATCATGACGGCGGTGCTGGCGGCCCAGCTGAGCTGGCGCGTCGGCTTCGCGATCGTCGGCGCGGCCCAGCTGGCGCTGGCACTGGCGTTCGCGCTTACCCGCCAGATGTGGGCCGACCCGGCGCCCACCGCCGATGCGCCCGCGCCTGAGCGCGGCGCGCCGTTGATGGCCACGCTGCGCCTGCCGGTGGCCTGGCTTGGCATCGTGCTGTTCTTCGTCTACACCGGCACCGAGGTCGGCGTTGGCAACTGGGTCTACAGCCTGCTCACCGAGGCGCGCCACATCGAGCCAACCCTCGCGGGCGCGTGGGTCAGCCTGTACTGGGCCAGCCTGACGGTCGGGCGGATCCTGTTTGGCCTGGTGGTGAGCCGCATATCGCCGACGGCGCTGCTGCGCGGCAGCATGATCGGCGCGGTGCTGGCGGCGCTGCTGATCTGGCTGAATGCCTCGCCCTGGCTGGCGTTTGGCGGTATCGCGCTGATGGGCATGGCGCTGGCGCCGCAGTTCCCGCTGCTGATCTCGGCCACGCCCGGCTTCATGGGGCAGCGCCACGCCGCCAATGGCGTGGGCTTCGAGGTTGCGGCGGCCAGCCTGGGCGGCGCGGTGCTGCCCAGCGCGATCGGCGTGCTGGCGGCGAACTACGGCCTCGAGGTGCTCGGGCCGTTTCTGCTGGTCGCCGCGCTGCTGATGACCGGCCTGTTCGAGCTGCTGGCGCGGCGCATGCGCGCGGCGTAGGCCGCCCCGGCTTGGCGCGCGCCCAGGCCCGGTGTATAATGCGCCGTGGTGGAAGCCGATGCGCGCGCCGGAACAGCGCCGGTCGCGCAGCCGTCTTCCATGTGTGGCTAGCGACAGCCGCCGCTGGAGCGATCCTCCAGAGGAACTTCCCGACTCCTCGCCCGCCCGCGGGCACACGGCCAGCCGGCAGAGGGGCTTCCCCTTCGCTCGGCGAACCGTGCGCGCAGGCGGAAGGCCACCCCGCGAAACAGCAAGCGGGGGCGCGGCGGCAGCAATGCCGCCGCGACGCAAGCCGGCAACAGAGAGCAGTCCCGCCGATGGCCAATGGCACAGGTAAGGGGTGAAAGGGTGCGGTAAGAGCGCACCAGCGCCGGCAGCAATGCCGGCGGCTAGGCGACTGCGCTGGCCGATGGGGAGCAAGGTGCGTGGGGTGGGCTCATCGTGTGGGAGCCGGGGCGTGCCCCGGCGTTCGCACCACCGCGCTCACTCGCATCGCCGCCGCGACGGCAGAGCGGGTAATGCCCGCCGAGCCAGGAGCGGCCCGCGCCCTCGGCGCGGAGAGAGATGGCGGCCTAAGAACAGAATCGGGGGTACGGTCGCTAGCCACCCCAACCCGCGCTCCTCGCGCCAAAGCAGATCTTGCCCATGCCAATATGAGCGCCGTGCCGTGCGCAGCGCCGGTGGCGCATGCCTCAGGGTGCGCGCGCAGCTGCTGTGCGGCCCTGAGGCATGATCGCAGGGCGCTGCGGCTGGCACAGCGCATGGTCAGCCCACCCTACCGCCGCACAAACAGCGAATCCACCGCGTCGACCAGCTCGCGCAGGTTGCTGACGCGGTGCACCGCGTCGCACAGCGGCACATACGCCAGCATATCGCTGTCGCCGGTGCCCCACTGGCGCGGGTGCTCGGGGTTGAACCACACCAGCTTGCGCGCGCGCCGGCGGATGGCCTCGAAATCGCGCAGGTTCGGGTCGTTGTGGTTGTTGCGCCCGTCGCCCAGAACAATCACCGTGGTGCGCCGGTCGACGGTGCCCAGGTGGTCGCGCGCGAACGTCGCCAGGCTGTTGCCCAGGTCGGTGTTGTAGTAGCCGGGGCGGATGCGCTGCTGCACCGCCTCGATCGCCACGTCGGGCCGCGACTCGTTGAAGTCGTTCGAGATATCGAACAGATCCGACACAAACGCGTACGAGCGCGTGCGGCTCACCTGGTCCTGCAGGGCGTACACCAGCATCAGCATGAACGCGACGATCGGCCGCATCGAGGTCGAAAGATCGCAGATCACCGTGAGCTTGGGCTTGAGGTGCTTCTTCTTGTGGCGCACGTCGAGCGGCACGCCGGCGAAGCGCTGGTTGGCGCGGATGGTGGCCTTGGCATCCAGCTGGCCGCGGTTGCCGCGGCGCTGGCGCAACGCGGCGCGCGAGCGCAGCTGCGCGGCCAGCCGCGTGATCACCGCGCGCATGTCGTCGATCTCCTCGTAGCGCAGCCGGTCGAACGGCCGGTCGAGAAGCTCGTCGATCGGCGGCGGCTGGCGGCGCTCTTCGGCGGCGCGGCGCAGCATATTGGCGCCCACCTCCTGGCCGATCTGCTCGGCCAGCGCCGACTGGTTTTCGCGGGCCTCCTGGGCCAGCTGCTGCAGCGCCTCTTCGCTCACGCCGGCCTCGCGCAGCTTCTCGAGCAGCTCCTGCAGCAGCTCGTCGAGCCGGTCGAACTGCAGCTCGCGCATGGCCCGGCGGGTCATCCACGGCTGGTAGTACGGGTTGGTCATCTGGCCCTGGCTGGTGTACTGGCTCAGCAGCTGCTGGAGCTGCTCGCGGCTCATGTTCTCGCCGCTCATCATGGCCTCGAACAGCTGGCGCAGCTGCTCGGGCGTCATGTTCGCCAGCATCTGCTCGAGCATCTGCGCCAGCTTGTCGCGATCTTCCTGCGACATACCGCCGCCGGGCTGGTTGGGCATGGGCGGCGCGCCGGTGCCGAAGAAGCTCGGGAACAGCTTCTCGAACTCGGGGATGTCGTGGGCCTCTTTCACCAGCGTGGCACGCATGGCCAGCCGGAACAGCTCTTTATCGGCGATGCCGGTGGCCTCGATCGCGCGCAGCGCGTCGGCGCTCTCGGCAACCGAAACGCGCACGCCGGATGCCCGCAGCGCGTCGATAAACTGGATGATTCGGTCGTCCATGGTACTTCTCGATCTTCTGTGTGCGGTTGTTCCGCGCGGAGCGCGGAACAACCGCACACACTACATCGGATAGCTCCGCTCTGCCGAAAGCTGAGCGCGCCAGCAGCGTTTTTCCTCATTCTATGTGTAAGCATTTGTTCGCGCGGAGCGCGAACAAATGCTTACAGAAAAGTATGAGGTACCACGCTGCCGCAGGCAAACACGCTGACTGTGCACGTTCTGTAGCCCAGAGCTCATAACTCAACACTAATTGCTGCGCCCGCGGTCCTCGCGCCCGATCGCCCGGCGCGCCTTGGCCAGGTCGCTCTCGTACTTCAGCAGCACGCTGAGCGTGGTGTCGAGCGTGGCGCGGTCGAGGTGCTTGGCGTTCAGCTCGACCAGCGCGCGCGCCCAGTCGATCGTCTCGGAGACGCTGGGGTGCTTTTTCAGCTCCATGCCGCGCAGGCGCTGCACCAGCTCGACGGCCTGGCTGGCGAGCTTAGGCGACAGGCCCGGCACCTTGAGGTTCACAATCTGCAGCTCCGAGTCGAAGGTCGGGTAGTCGATGTGGATGTACAGGCAGCGGCGCTTGAGCGCCTCGGAAAGCTCGCGGGTATTGTTGGAGGTGAGCAGCACGATCGGCTGGTGCTTGGCCTTGATCGTGCCGATCTCGGGCACGCTCACCTGGAAGTCGCTGAGGATCTCCAGCAGGAACGCCTCGAACTCGGCGTCGGCGCGGTCGATCTCGTCGATCAGCAGCGTCACCGGCTTGTCGCTGGTGATGGCGCGCAGCAGCGGGCGCGGCAGCAGAAAGCGATCGGAGAAGAATACGTCCTCTTCGGCGGCGAGCCGGTCGGCGGCCTCGCCCAGCGTCTTCGAGCCGACCAGCAGGTCGTTCAGCTTGTCGCGCAGCAGCTGGGTGTAGAGCAGCTGCTTGGCGTACTCCCACTCGTACAGCGCCTTGGTTTCGTCGAGGCCTTCGTAGCACTGCAGGCGGATCAGCTCGCGGCCGGTGGCGCCGGCCCACGCCTTCGACAGCTCGGTCTTGCCCACGCCGGCCGGGCCTTCGGCCAGCACCGGCTTGCCGAGCTTCTCGGCCAGGAACATCACCGTGGCGATCTCGTCGGAGGCGATATACTGCTGAGTGCCAAGCGCCTCGCGCACCTCGCCAATAGCGTTAAACACGTTGTGAGCCTTTCTGTTGAAGAATCTCATAAGCATTCACACGACGACAAGATGAGTAGCACAAGCTAAAAGGCTTCCGCAAAAGCGCCGCCTTGCGATCTTGCATCATGGCATCTTGCCGGGATCCGGCTTTCCAAAGACAGTATGTGTCAGCGTACCAGCGATGTCGCCGGTGTCGAGCAACACAGCCTGGAAGCGGCGCGGGCTATGCCCAGGGTTGACGCACCAGGTCGCGCCGATGCGCGCGGCGTAGTGCCCGCTCTCGTCGGGCGACTCGTGAATGTGGCCGTGCAGCGTCAGCGGCGGCTGGTGCTGCTCGACGAAAGCGCGCAGCGCGCGGCTGCCGACGTGCCGCCCGCGCGGCATCTGGTCGAGCGGCGTATCGAAGGGCGGCGTGTGGCACACATAGATCGTGCGCTGTGGGTCGCTCTGCTGCGCCAGGCTGGCCAGATCCTCGGCGATGCTAGGCCGCGCCGCCAGCGCCGCGCGCTCGATCGGCTCGGCCTGGCCGCGCCAGCTGGTGTAGGCCATGCCGAAATCGAACGCCGCCAGATCGGCCGCCCCATCGTCGCGGCACTCGTAGTCTTTGATGCTGAATGGCGTCACCGGCACGCAGGCGTAGCCGGCCAGCCATAGAGTATCGGAAGCATCGCCGGCAGGCAGCTGGTATACGCGCCCGTGCAGCGGAAACGCCAGCCGCTCGCGCTCAAGCTCGCCGAGCGCGGCAATCGCGGCAGCCCAATCGTCGTTGCCGGCCAGCAGGTACACCGCGCAGCCAGGCGCGCGCTCGTGAAACTCGGCCAGCAGCGGCCGGAGCTGCCCGGCGACAAATGCGCGCTGGCGCTCGATCGCCGTGTCGAGGCGGATGGCATGCGGCAGCAGGTCGCCGCCGACGATCAGCGCCCGCGCCGCGCTGGCCCGCGCGTAGTCGCATAGCGCGCGGTAGGCGGCGATGTCGCCGTGCAGATCGGCGGTATATACCAGGCGCATACGAACCTCGGCACGGGGCGGATGCCGATCATTATAGCACGCGCGCGTGGGCTTTGGTGTGATTACATGTAATTGACACGAGAAACGCGGTGTCCTCCCGCGTGGGAGTCTTGGAGGGCGCAAGCC
>CALLYN010000851.1 GCA_937858455.1 uncultured Kouleothrix sp. | reverse complement strand
AAGCCGCCCCCAAACCCCCACCAAAGTGTCAGTCATCAAGCGAATTTGGTATAAGCCCTAACTATTCTCAAGAAGACACTATGAGCGAAATTGTAATCACCAACTCACTGCCCGAGCACGCCGAGGCGTTGGCGCGCCACCAGCAGATCTGCTTCCCAACCCTCGACCCGGTTGCCTGGATGACTGCCGAGGATTTTCTGGCGCAGATGCGCGCTTTCCCCGAAGGCCAGCACGTGGCCCTCGACGGCGCGCGCGTGGTGGGCCAGAGCAGCACGCTGCGCGTAAGCGCCGAACAGGCGTTTGCCCAGCATAGCTTTCTTGGCATCACCGGCAATGTCACTTTCAGCACCCACGATCCGCAAGGCGAGTGGCTGTACGGCGCCGACATGAGCGTGCACCCCGAGTACCGCGGCCGCAAGCTCTCGAAGCTGCTGTACGACGCCCGCAAAAGCTTGATCCGCCGCCTGGGCCTGCGCGGCATGGTCGCCGGTGGCCAGCTCGCAGGCTACCACCACTACCGCGCCAGCATGGGCGTCGAAGAGTACATCGCGCGCGTGGTTGCCGGCGAGCTCGCCGACCCAACGCTGACGCCGCAGCTGCGCAGCGGCTTTGTGGTGCGCGGCGTGCTGTGGCACTACCTCGACGACGCCGAGCATGGCGCCGAGGCTTCGCTGATCGTCTGGGAAAACCCGGATTTGTAGCCCCACCCCTTGCCCCTCGCCTTGTAGCGGAGGCGAAAATCAGCTCAGCCTGGCTGCATTGCCGCGAAGCGGCAATGCAGCCACTCCGAACCGCGCTCGGGAGATGGTGGGGGCGAGGGCCGATGCTGTGCAACGCCGAGCAATTCTGGCCCTGCGTTAAGGAGACAGAACCATGATCCAGGAGTACCGCAACTTCATCGGCGGCGAGTGGGCCGCCCCAACCACCGGCGACTGGGCCGAGGTGCGCAACCCGGCCGATACCGACGATGTGCTTGGCAGCGTGCCGGCCTCGGGCCTGGCCGACGTGCAGGCGGCGATCGCGGCCGCGCGCGCGGCCTTTCCCGCATGGGCCGGCCTTACCGCTCCCGAGCGCGGCCGGGTGCTGCACCGCGCCGCCAATTTGCTCGAAACCCAGGCCGACACATGGGCCGCCGCACTTTCGCGCGAGGAAGGCAAGACGCGCCTCGAAGCCCAGCGCGAGGTCGTGCGCTCGGTCGAGCTGCTGCGCTATTTTGCCGGCGAAGCCTGGCGCGTCGGCGGCGACCTGCTGCCGGCCGACACGCCGCTGACGTTGCTGTATAGCGCGCGCGTGCCGCTGGGCGTGTGCGCGATCATCACCCCCTGGAACTTCCCGCTCTCGATACCGGTGTGGAAGATCGCGCCGGCGCTGGTGGTGGGCAACACGGTGGTGTTCAAGCCGGCCTCGGCCACGCCGATCATGGCGATCATGCTGGCGCGCCTGCTGCACGAGGCTGGCCTGCCCGCCGGTGTGCTGAACCTCGTGGCCGGCGCGGGCGGCGCGCTTGGCGATGCACTCGTTACTGATCCCGGTATCGATGCGGTATCATTTACAGGATCGTACAGCGTCGGCCATGCGCTTTACCAGAAGACCGCGCCGCGCATGACCCGCACACATCTCGAGATGGGCGGCAAGAACCCGGTGATCGTCGCCGCCGATGCCGACATCCAGAAGGCCGTGCAGATCGTGTCGGCCGGCGCATTTGGGCTGACTGGCCAGGCCTGCACTGCCACGAGCCGCGTGATCGTCGAGCAGCCGATCGCGCGCGAGTTCGCCGAGCGCCTGTCTGCCGCCGCGCTCGCGTGGAAAGTTGGCCCGGGCCTAACCGACGGCGTGCAGATGGGGCCGGCCGTGAGCAAGGGCCAGCGCCAGACCGACCTGGAGTATATCGAGGTGGCGCGCGGCGAGGGCGCCACGGTGCTGGCCGGCGGCTCGGCGCCAGCTGATGGCAGCTACGCGCGCGGCTATTTTGTCCAGCCCACCGTGCTCGGCAATGTCAAGCCCGATATGCGGATCGCCCAGGAAGAAGTGTTTGGCCCGGTGGTCGGCCTGATCGAGGCGGCCGACCTCGACGAAGCCTTTGCCATCGCCAACCATACGACGTATGGCCTCACGGCCGGCATCGTAACCACCGACCTGCGCCGGGCACTGCGCTTCGCCGAGCGCGCCGAAGCCGGCATGATCAAAGTCAACCAAGGCACCGTTGGCGCGTCGATCCAGGCGCCCTTCGGCGGCTTCAAGAACAGTGGCTCGGGCATGTTCCGCGAAATGGGCAAAGGCGCGGTCGAATTCTTCACCAAGATCAAAACGGTATACATCGACGGGCAGTAGCAGCCAGGTTGTGCTGCTGACACTGTGGCTGGCCAGGTTGGCTGCATCCCGCAACGCAGCTCTGCGAAGTGGCTTGTTGCGCATCGTTCGATCTTTTTCTGGTGTAAGGTCGAACCGATTTCGGTACTGTTCCAGCCCGGATATTCCCGTATGCTGTAACGACGATGCGCAGCTGCACAACTGAATAACGTTTTAGCCTTTGCAATTCGCCCGAGAAGCCGAGCAGCTTATCTGCGATAAGCTGCTTTTGGCTGCCAGATGCGGCAGCTGGATCAACTGCTTGCACCAGGCTACGCCACCAGGCCAATAAACGCTCCAGAACGAGGGGATACATGAGGAATCGTCTGCGTCGTTGGCTGAGCGACGCGACAGCCCACAACTTAGTGGATCGCCAGAAAGCAGCATACCTGCGCGTGATGCTGATTGGGCTCGGCACGCTGGGCCTGATGGGCACGCCGCTATCGCTGCTGGCGCCGCTTAGCCCGCTTCAGCATGCGCTCACGATCAGCGCCGACTTGCTACTGTCGGTGTTTATGCTGGTTGGGCTGCTGGTGCTGCGCAGCGGGCGGCTGCATGTAGCAGTGATGCTGGCGACCTGCGGCCTGCTGGTGCCGCTGGCGATAACCTTTGTGGTGCTAGGCCCCGATCGCGGCAACCTTGTACTGATCGCCTTCGCGCTGCCTGTGGCGCTGGCGGGCTTGCTCTCCGGCCGGAATAGCGTGATCTTCGCAATCACCGCCAGCCTGGTGATTGTCGCGAGTATGATCCTGTTTTCGGCGCCGCCCGGCTTGCCGAGCGTGAGCTTGCCCGCGTGGATCGTGGTGTGCGTGTTCGCGCTGGTGCTGGTGCTGCTGGGCCTGTTTCTCGATCGCTTCGGCGCGACGTTCTACCAGATGCTGAATGTGATGGCCGCGCGCGAGCACGAGATCGAGCAGAACCGCGCGGCGCTTGAGCAGCGCACCGCCGCGCTTGAGCGCGAGATCGTCGAGCGCGAGCGGATCGAGGCGGCCCTGCGCCAGAGCGAGGATAAATTCCGCGCGCTGGTGACGCACTCGCCGGTTGGGATCTTTCAGACCACCGCGGGCGGCGCGTACCTATTCGTGAACCGCCAGTGGTGCGATCTGGCCGGCATGGCGCCTGCCGCCGCGCTTGGGCAGGGCTGGGCGCGCGCGCTGCATCCCGCCGACGCGCGGCGCGTGCTGGCGGCGTGGCAGCAGGCAATCGCCGGTGGCCACACATTTGCCCAGGAGTACCGTTTTGTGCAGGCCTCTGGCGATGTGCGCTGGGTGTTCGGCACCGCCGACCCGCAGCGCGCCGGCAGCGGCGAAGTGCTGGGCTATTTCGGCATCATCAGCGATATTACCGAGAACAAGCACGCCCGCGAGGCGCTGCGCGAGAGCGAAGAGCGCTACCGCCTGATCACCGAAAATACCAACGACCTGATCAACCTGTTCGATCTTGATCCCAGCCCCACCCGCGTCTATGCCAGCCCGTCGTACGCGCGCGTGCTTGGCTACGAGCAGCCGGCGCTGCAGTTCATCAATCATTTCGACCTGGTGCACCCCGATGATCTGCCGCTGCTGTTCGAGCAATTCAACCTGCTGAACAACGGCCGGCCCTCGCAGATCACCGTGCGCCTGCGCCACGCCGACGGCTCGTGGCGCTGGGTCGAGACGCACGCGACTGTGCTGGCGCGCGACAACCACCACTACGCCGTGACGGTGGGCCGCGATATCACCGACCGCAAGCGGCTCGAGGCCCAGTTCCTGCAGGCGCAGAAGATGGAGAGCATTGGCCAGCTGGCCGGCGGGATCGCCCACGACTTCAACAACCTGCTCACGGCGATACTTGGCAACACCGAGATGGCGCTCGAGGTGCTGCCGCCCGAGCATACCGCCCGCGTCGATGTCGGCGAGATCCGCAAGGCCGCCGATCGTGCGGTGGGCCTGACGCGCCAGCTGCTGGCGTTCGCGCGCAAGCAGATCATCGAGCCACACGTGATCGATCTGAACCGCCTGATCCTCGACATGGACGCGCTGCTGCGGCGCTTGCTCGGCGAGGATATCGAGCTGGCCACGCTGACGGGCAAGCAGCTCTGGCGCGTCAAAGGCGACCCGAGCCAGATCGAGCAGGTGGTGATCAACCTGGCGGTCAATGCGCGCGACGCGATGCCCAGCGGCGGCAAGCTGATGATCGAAACCGCCAATATGCTGCTTGAACACGATCCTGCCGAGCGCCACGCCGGCCTGCCGCCGGGCCGCTATGTCATGCTGGCGGTGACGGATACCGGCGTGGGCATGAACGAAGAAACGCAGCGGCGCGTGTTCGAGCCGTTCTTCACCACCAAGCCGAAGGGCCGCGGCACCGGCCTGGGCCTGGCCACCTGCTACGGCATTGTGAAGCAGCACGGCGGCAATATCTGGCTGTATAGCGAGGTCGACCAGGGCACCAGCTTCAAGATCTACCTGCCGGGTATCGACGAGCCCGCCGAGGATCCGCGTCCGCTGATTGTTCCGCAGGAGCTGCCGCGCGGCCACGAGACGATCCTGCTCGTGGAAGACGAGGCGGCGGTGCGCGCGCTGGCGGCGCGCATCCTGCGCGCGCACGGCTACCAGGTGATCGAGGCCGCTCAGGGCCGCGAGGCGCTGTCGATCATCGAGGCGCGGCCGAATACCGCGATCGACTTGCTGCTCACCGATGTAGTAATGCCGCAAATGGGCGGCCGGATGATCGCCGAGCATCTACAGGGCCGCTACCCCGATCTCAAAGTGTTGTATATTTCCGGTTATACTGACAACGCAATTGTACAGCACGGCCGCCTGAAACCGGGCGTCTCGTTTCTGCACAAGCCGTTCACTCCGGTGGCGCTGGTGCGAAAGGTTCGCGATGTGCTGAGCCTGTGAGTGCCGTGCTCACATAACGACGAGATTGCCATGCAACAGAAGCTGCGCGATTGGCTTGCCAAGCTGCCGTATACCGATCGGCTGCTTCGGCATCAGGCAGCGCTCTTTCAGCTCATGCTGCTGATCATTATTGGCGGCTGCCTGGTGGGCCTTCCGCTCAACGCGGCTACCGCCGATACGCCTTCGGCGCTGCTGCTGCCGCTGGTGTCGTTCCCACTGCTGATCGGCTGTACATTGATCGCGCTGGTGCAGCTGCGGCGCGGCCAGTTTCGCTTCGCTGTGGCGCTCACGACGTTTGGCAGCCTGCTGACGATCGGCTTTGCGCTGCTTGGCGCCGGCCTGGCGCACAGCGAGGGCATCCTGATCGCGTTTACCATCCCGGTGACGCTGGCCGGCCTGCTGAATGGCCGGCGCGGCCTGCTGCTGTCGGGCGGCCTCAGCATCGCGATTGTGCTGCTGGTAGCGCTGCTCGAGATGCTCGCGCCGGCGCTGGCCGGCTTTGCCAATACCCCGCTTAACACCCCGCTGGCGCTGGCTGCCACTTTCGTGCTGCTGCTGGTGGTGCTGTGCCTGTTTATCGATCGCTTCGGCGTCTCGCTGCGCGAT
The DNA here is from genome assembly GCA_937858455.1 of uncultured Kouleothrix sp. Lineage (GTDB taxonomy): Bacteria > Chloroflexota > Chloroflexia > Chloroflexales > Roseiflexaceae > Kouleothrix. The sequence continues at coordinate 1,101 of CALLYN010000851.1, read as the reverse complement.
GCGCTCTCGACGGCGCAGCTGCGCGAGCGCGAGCTGGAAGGGCTGCGCGCATCGCTTGAGCGCCAGATTGGCGATCGTACCGCCTCGCTGGCGCAGGCGCTTGAGGCCGGCGAAGAGCGCCAGACCCAGCTGGCACAGGCACTGGCCGAGCTGAGCGCCAGCGAGGCGACGGTGCGCAACCTGAGCGCGCCGGTGCTGCCGGTGCTGCCGGGCGTGCTGGTGGCGCCGCTGATCGGCGTGCTCGACCCGGCGCGCGCCGCGATTGTGACCGACAATGTGCTGCGCATGATCCAGCGCGAGCGCGCCACCACGCTGATTTTCGACATCACCGGCATGCTGATCCTCGACCCCGACGCCGCGCAGGAGCTGCTGCGGGCGCTCGCGGCGGTGCGGCTGCTTGGAGCCGAGGCCATCCTGGTGGGCATCCGGCCTGAGGTGGCCGAGACGCTGATCGCGCTGCGGATCGACCTTGCGCCGATCCGCAGCTACCCCAGTTTGCAGGAAGCGGTTGAGGCATGGCTGGCGAGCCGCGCGGCGGCTCGGGCCGCAAAAGGATGAGCAGATGCAGGCGGATACGATTCTCAGCGGCGGCGTGATCCACACCATGGATCCGGCACGCCCGCGCGCCAGCGCCCTGGCGCTCGCGGGCGCGACTATTCTCGAGGTTGGCGACGACGCTGCGGTGGAGCGGCTGGCCGGCGCGCATACCCGGCGGATCGACCTGGCCGGCCGGGCGCTGGTTCCGGGCTTCAACGACGCGCATATTCACCTGTGGAAAGAAGGCATGCTGCTGAGCCAGGTGAACGCACGGCCGGCGCATGCGCCAACGATCGCCGCGCTGGTGGAGGCGTTTGCCGAGCGCGCCGCCGCTGTGCCGGCCGGCCAGTGGATCGAGGGCCGCGGCTACGACGAGACACGCCTGCCCGAGGGGCGCCACCCGAACCGCTACGACCTCGACCGCGCCTCGGTGGCGCACCCGATCGTGCTGGGGCGCACCTGCGGGCATATCATCGCCGTGAATAGCCGCGCCCTGCAGCTTGCCGGCATTGGCGCGGCCACGCCCGACCCGCCCGGCGGCGCGATCGACCGCGACGCGCGCGG
>CALLYN010000850.1 GCA_937858455.1 uncultured Kouleothrix sp. | reverse complement strand
TACATGCGCACGGTATCGTTGACGCTGATGCCATCGACGTTCAGGCCATCTTCAAGGTCGGCCTCTTCGTCGAACATGCCCTCGACCTCAGCGCCGCCGGCGATCATCTCGTCGCGGGTGCTGATGCTGGCCTGCGCCAGCGCGCGCTGGATCTCCTCGAGCTTATCGATATCGGTTTCGGGGTTAGGCACCAGCTGAAGGATCTCGCCCTCGGTGACGAAGCCGCGCTGCTTGCCCTGCGCGATCAGATCTTGCAGGCTCGTGATCGTATTCTGTTCTTCTTCCGGCTCCTGGGGCCGCGCAGGCTCGGCCGCATCGTCGCCCAGGTCATCGAAAGGCATATCGTCGTCGATCATGGCGTCCTTGTATTTTTCCATAGCAGCGCTCCTCAGACCACGTGCAGGCTGTGAAGATCGTCGTAGGCTGAACTACGTTTCGGGACACTCAGCGCGTCAATGTATCCAATCAGCTGGTTATGGCGCTCGTGCGCTGCAAGTTGTTGGCTTTCGTCCACATCGAGAAGCGTATGCTTGATCGAATTCTTCCAGCGGCGTGCAAGATCGAGCTGCAGCATTCTAGCACATTCCAGCGCATCGTTCACAAGCCGGTAGGCCTGCGACTGCGGCAGCTCGAGCCCAAGGACGCGCTCGGCCTGCTCGCGCAGCGGGCTATCGAGAGCGGCGGCCCACTCGGCCGGGCTGGTGGCGGCCGGCTCCTGCTGCCAGGCCTGCCAGATCGCCCGGTTATCGACGCGCCCGAAAAGCTCGCTCAGTGTTCCTTGGATGATCTCTCCGACGAGTGGGAACGGTAAAAGGTCACGCCGGATCTTCTCTTGTACCGCTGTGCGCACCGCCGGGTAACGCAGCAGCCAGCCGAGCATGTGATCTTCCTGGCTGGGTGGCGCGCTGGCCAGCCCGATGATCGATTTTGGCGGCGCCGCCTTGCGCTCGGGGCGCGGCAGACCCTGGCGGATGATATGCTCTTCTACTTGTACTAAACGCGCGAGCTGCTGAATATGGTGCGCCTGCTCGACCGGATTCACCACCTGAGCCAGCAGCGGCCCCAGCCGGGCCACCGCCTCGGCCTTGCCCTTGGCGCTGGCCAGGTCGAGGTCGGCGGTGAGCGCGCCGATGTAGAATTCCATCGCCGGGCGAGCGGCCTCGACCAGCGCGCGCCACTCGGCGGGGTTGCCGCCGATCACCTCGTCGGGGTCCTTGCCGTCGGGCATGGCGATGATTCGCACCTCGGCCTCGATCTCGCGCTCCCAGCGGATGTAGCCCTGCGGCGTCGGCACCGGCACCTCGTGGCCGTCGAGGTTCTCGCGCAGGGTCTGCAGGCCCTTGAGCGTAGCCTTGACGCCGGCCGCGTCGGCGTCGAGCGCCAGGTAGACGCGGCGGGTCTGCAGCTTCTTCACCACGCCCACGTGCTCGCTCGTCAGCGCGGTGCCGAGCGGCGCCACGACATTGCGGAAGCCGTACTGATGCGCGATGATCACGTCGACATAGCCCTCGACGATCACGATCGACTGGCTGGCGCGCACGGCCTCGCGCGCCAGGTCGAGGCCGTACAGCACGCGGCCCTTGTCGAACAGCGGCGTCTGCGGCGAGTTCATGTACTTGGGCTGGGCGTCGCCAAGCGCGCGCCCGCCAAACGCGATGATCTCGCCCTTGGCGTTGCGGATGGGGAACATCAGGCGGCCGCGGAAGCGATCGTAGTAGCC
>CALLYN010000849.1 GCA_937858455.1 uncultured Kouleothrix sp. | reverse complement strand
CTTCTATTCATAGGACCAAAGGACTATCGCCTAGGGTTTCAGCTTGTCCAAGCGCGTCTGGGCATCCTCAGCAAATGGGTAAGCGTACACCGTACTCCACGTCACTACCCAATCATATTCACGGAAAGCGGCATCTTTCTTGCCCTGTGCTTCCAAAATCAACCCGTGCAGATAATGTCGTGTACCCGTTTCACCTTGCGCCAGTCGCCGCTCACCTATGTCAGCGCCGCGACCCCGAGCGGCCGGCGCTCGACGCCTACCTGCGCGGCGGGGCGGAGGAACTATGAGCAGCGCGCTGGCCATAGCGGGCGTCACTGCGGTGTTAGCCGACCTGCTCAGCGGCTGGTTGGCCGAGCAGCCGCTGCCGCGCAGCCTGGGCAATCCCAAGGTCAGCGCGCTCGCGCCCGACCTGGTCGACACCGGCATGGGCAAACCCGGCCAGATCAATCTATTCATGTACCAGGCGACGCTGAACCCGGCCTGGCGCAGTGCCGGCCCGCCCGCCCGCGACGCAAGCGGGCGCCGCATGGCAAACCCGCCGCTCGCGCTCGATCTGCACTACCTGCTGACGGCCTACGGCTCGCAGAACTTCCACGCCGAAATGATCCTCGGCTACGCCATGCAGCTGCTGCACGAGACGCCGATCCTGCCGCGCGACGAGATCAACCGCATCCTCCTGGCGCACGCCGAGCGCGCCAACGACGATTTTTCGGCCACCGGCCTGGCCGATCAGCTCGAGCAGATCAAGATCAGCCCAGCGCACCTCAACACCGAAGAGCTTTCCAAGCTCTGGTCGGCGTTTCAATCGCGCTACCGGCCAAGCGCGGCCTACGAGGTGTCGGTGGTGCTGATCGAGAGCAGCCGGCCGGTGCGCGCGCCGCTGCCGGTGCTGACGCGCGGCGCGAATGATCGCGGGCCGGGCGTGCAGGAGGGCATCATCCCGCCGTTCGCGACGCTGACGGCGGCGGTGCCGCCCCACCAGCAGCCGGCGATCTGCCTTGGCGAGCTGCTGACGCTGGCCGGCTTCCACCTCGACGGCGCATCGGTGGCAGTGCGCTTCGCCAACCGCCGCCTGCCGGCGCCACTGGTGCTTGCGCCGCGCGCCGAGGCCAGCGCGAACAGCCTGCAGGTGCAGCTCGCCGGCGCGAGCGACGCGTGGCAGGCCGGGGTGTATGCCGTCAGCGTGGCAGTGACCCAGGCCGACGGCTCGATCCAGACCAGCAACGCGCTCGCCGTTACGCTGGCGCCACACATCGACGCGATCAGCGCCAGCCGCACGCCCAGCGGCGTGGAGGTGCTGGTCGAGTGCAGCCCGGCGATCTGGCCGGGCCAGGCCGCCGCGCTGCTGCTGGGCGAGCGCGAGCTGCAGGCCGAAGCATTCGGCCAGAAAACCAGCCGGCTCACATTCCGCGCCGAAGAGCTGCCGCAGGGGAGCTACCTGGCGCGCCTGCGCGTCGACGGCGTCGACAGCCTGCTGGTGGATCGCTCCACCACGCCGCCGCGCTTCGACCCGGCACAGAGCGTGGTGGTTCCGTAAGGCTGGTTGCGCGGCGACTGGCGAGGTGCTGTTGTAAAAAAGAAAGCGAAAAACCCATGACGGCAGCAATGCCTCGCGCGTGGTACACCGACAACCAGCGCTACATCATAGCCGGGCTGGCCGCGCTCGCCGAGGGGCTGCGCCGGCAGCTTGCGCCGGCGGGCGCAGCCAGCGCCGAGCCGG
>CALLYN010000848.1 GCA_937858455.1 uncultured Kouleothrix sp. | reverse complement strand
CGGAATGAGGTACCGCTCTGCCGAAGGCTGAGCTCGCCAACTGCGTAAGTCATAATTAGTTTGCGCTGCTCTGTCCGGCGAAGCCGGGCAGAGCAGCGCAAAAAGAACGCGAGCAAATTGACGCAATAGGAGGCGCGCTACAGATCGAACTCGACCTTGGTAGGGTCGCCGAGCGAGCGGCGGAAGCGAAAGCCGAGCTTCTGGAACACCCGCTGCATATCGCGGTTCTCGGGCAGCACATCGGCGATGATCCGGTCGAGATTTTCGTCGCGGCCGATCTCGATCAGGCGGCGCAGCAGCTCGGTGCCGAGCCCCTGGCTCTGGAACGTATCGCTCACCACCGCGGCGAACTCGCCGTCGTTGCTGGTGGGCGCCTTCAGCAGGTTGCCGATGCCAATGATCGAGCGCCGCCCGGTCTCGGCGTCGGTATGCACGGCCACCAGCACCATCGCGCGGTCGTAGTCGATGAAGCAGATCCGCGACAGCCGCTCGTGGGCGATGCGCTGGTCGAGCGACATTGGGTAAAAGTAGCGCAGGTACACGCTTTGCTCCGAGAGCGTGCCGTGGAACTCGACGATCAGCGGCTCGTCCTCGGGGCGGATCGGGCGGATCAGCACCGGCGTGCCGTCGTGCAGCGCCCAGGGCTTGACATACTGCGAGGGGTAGGGCCGGATGGCGGTGCGCGGCAGGCGCGCCTCGGTCATATCGGCGTCGTGCAGCACCACGCGCGCGTCGAGCGCGATCATGCGCTCGGCCGACACCAGCAGCGGGTTGATCTCGATCTCTTTGATCCAGCGCTGCTCGATCACCAGCTGGCTGAACAGCACCAGCAGCTGCTCGAGCCCGGCCATATCGATCGGCGGGCGGCCGCGCACGCCCAGCAGCGCGCGGAACACGCGCGTCTGCTCGATCATGCGGCGCGCCAGCGTGGTGGTAAGCGGCGGCAGCGCCAGCGCGTGGTCGCGGATCACCTCGACCATCTGGCCGCCCGCGCCGAACAGCAGCACCGGGCCGAACTGCTCGTCGAGGCTGCTGCCGACGATCAGCTCGTAGCCGTCGTCGGCGATCATTGGCTGCACCGACACGCCCTCAAAGTGCTCGGGGCCGGCGTAGGCGATCACCGACTCGCGGATCGCGCGGTAGGCCCGCCGCACCGAGGCGCTGTTGTCGAGGTGCAGCTTCACGCCGCCGACATCGCTCTTGTGCGCGATCGTGCTCGAAAGCAGCTTCAGCACCACCGGGAAGCCCAGCTCGCGCGCGATCGCCACCGCCTGCGCCTCGCTGGTGGCCACGCGCGACTCGGCGGTGAGGATGCCGTAGGCCGCCAGCAGCTGCTTCGACTCGACCTCGGTGAGCAGGGTGCGGCCCGAGGCGCGCGCCGCCAGAATGCGCTGCTCGACCTCGGCGCGCTGGGCCGAGACGATCTCGGAGGCCTCGGGGAGTATCGGCGTCTCGTACAAGCTGCGCAGGTTGTAGCTATAGCGCCACATGTAGTGAAACATGCGCGCGGCAGTGTCGGCGTAGGGGAAGGTTGGGATGTTGCCGCGATTCAGCAGCGACTCGCCCTCGCTCGTCGAGGCGCCGCCCATCCAGCTTGCCAGCACCGGCTTGCTGCCGCGCGGCAGCGCCGCGATCTGCTTGGCCGTAGCCGATGGGTCGGTCACCGCCTGGGGCGCAAGGATCACCAGCAGGCCATCGCTGGTCGGGTCGTTGATCGCCA
>CALLYN010000847.1 GCA_937858455.1 uncultured Kouleothrix sp. | reverse complement strand
AGCTGCTCGCCCGCGCGCTTGCCGGCCACCCGGCGCTCACGCCCACCGCCGCACTGTGGGCCGAGCGCGACGGCGCGCAGTTCAGCGTTCGCCGCTATACGTTTCAAAGCCAGCAGTACGACGATCTGGCGCGTCGCGCTGCGCCGATCGACGACCTTGCCGCCGACGCGACACGCGCGATCTGGGTCGAGCGCGGCGACCAGTTTGGGCAGGTGGTGGCGCTTGACCTGGCCAGCGGCACAGTGACACAGCTGGCCACCCTGGCCTCGGCCAGCGGCACGGTCGCGCTGGATGGCGCGCAGTGGTACCTGGCCGACAGCCGCGGGCTGCAGCGCTTCTCGCCAGGAAAAGCTCCCGAGCTGCTCAGCCCGCTCGGGCGCCGGCCGGTAGCACACGGCGGTGCGGTGCTGTGGAGCGAAGAGCAGTTCGGCGGCGAACGCCAGCGCGCGGCCTGGCGGCTGCTGCTGCGCGAGCCTGGCGGCCAAACAGCCGAGCTGGCGCAGCAGCTGGCTGGCTACGGCGGGCTGGCCGGCTACACGCTCACCGACGACGCGGCATTCTGGTCGTTCGCGGGCGCGGCCGATGCCCCTGGGCTCGTGCGTTTCGATCGCGCCAGCGGCGCGCGCGACGTGGTTGCGCCAGCGGCGGCCACGCTGGCCGCCACGCCGGGTACGCTCGTATGGAGCGCGGTGGACGAGGCCGCGCAGCCGCTGGAGTGGCGGATCCAGCGCGCCAGCGCACAGGGTATCGCGCCGGTGATCGATGCGCCTGCGGCGCTTGCGGTAGAAGGGCTGCTCGGCAGCCTGATGCTCGTAAGCCGTGAGAACGACGGCGCGCGCGAGCTGCTGCTGCTGAACATCGACGCTGCGCCAGTGCTGCCGGCAATCCCGCCCCCGGCTGTCGCGCTGCAGGCATCCTGCGGCGACCCGCTCGCGTGCGGGCAGGTGCGCGCCAGCGGCGCAGTGCTGGCCGATAATGGCGGGCGCTGGGTGATGCGCGGCGTGCAGTTCTTCCTGCCGCGCTATGGGATCAACGGCAAGAGCTTCTGGGATGCGAACTACGCCGCAGCTGCGGCCTCGGGCGAGATCGACTTCTGGCTCGAGCGCGCCCAGCGCGGGCTGAATGCCAACACCCTGCGGCTATTTGTCGACCTACCGTACACCGCAGGCGGCGCCAGCGCCGTGCCAACCAGCTACGCCACGCTCTACGACTTCGCGCGCCGCGCGGCCGCGCACGGCATGCGGCTGGGCATCGCGCTGCATAACAGCGCCGACTGGGCCATGACACCCGAGCGCGCCGCCTGGATCGGCGGCCTGCTCGACGACTTCGCCGCGCGCTCGGCGCTGCCGCTGATCGCCTACCTCAGCGCCGACAACGAGATCAACAACCACTGCGGCGCCGGCAACGACTGCTTCGACCGCCGCCCCGGCTACGACGACGCTGGCTATATCGCGGGCGCGCTGGAATGGACCGCCCAGTTCCGCGCCGTGGTTAAGCGCCACGCGCCAGTGCTGGTGACCGCCGGCATCTCGAGCGAGGTGCGCGACTATGACAACACGCGCGCGGCCTTCGACTACCTACGGCCCGACCGCTCCGGCCGCAGGTTGCTGGGCCTGATCGACATGCTCGCGCCGCACAACTACAGCGGCGGCGCCGACGGCGTGATCGACGATCTGCGCTACGCCGGCTACGCCGGCCCAATCGTGCTCGAAGAGTTTGGCTACCCGACCGACCCGCGCCCGCTCAACCCGAGCTGGACGGAAGGGGCGGCTACGTGCCGGCAAATGCCGCTGGCGACGGCCTGCCGCGACACCGCGCCATTCTTCGTCGCGACAAACCTCGCGGCGCTGCGCAGCCGCAGCTACAGCGGCGGCGCGGCATGGATGCTCGCCGACGTTGACGAGAAGAACCGCGCCGATGCGTGTACCACCCAGAGGTTCGACTTCTGGACGGGGCTGTTCGCCAGCGGCGGCGCGTACTGCGAGGGTGGCACCGCAACCCGCGCACCTGGCGCGCCGAAGGCCACGGCGGTGCAGGTGTGCCGGCACTACGGCGGCGACTTCTTCGCGTGCGACCCCAGCTTGGTGGTGCGTGCGCGGCTGTACCTGCCGGTGGCGCGGCGCTAGCCCGGAGCATGGCGCCGGCAAAAACAAACGAGGTATGCGTACGCATACCTCGTTTGCTTCCATCTGTGTGGCGGGCTCGACGGGATTCGAACCCGCGATCTGAGCCTTGACAGGGCTCCATGTTAGGCCGCTACACCACGAGCCCACACAGTGGTGACCCCAGTGGGATTCGAACCCACGATCTACACCTTGAGAGGGTGTCGTCCTAGGCCGCTAGACGATGGGGCCGCAGGTTGTATGTTGGGTGTTTCCACCGCAACGCCGAGCATTATAGCATAGGCTTGGGAATCGTGCAAGTCGCGCGCGGCGGCGGTTTGTCACATCGATCGGCTTATGCTATAATGTTGCAATCCAATTAGTGTCAAACTTACACAGTACATCGTACGCGCCTGAACGCGACATCTGGCGACAGAAAGTAAGGAGCGAACAATGGCTAACTCACAGCGCGGCGGGCTCAACAGCACAGCTCTAGCGCTCATTCCGCTGGCGATTGCGATCAATATCGCCGGCGGGCAGCTCGTGAAGGTATTGAAGCTGCCGATTTACCTCGACAGCATCGGCACGGTGCTTACGGGTGCGCTGCTTGGCCCCTGGATCGGCCTCGTCACCGGGCTGCTCTCGAATACCATCTGGACGCTGATTGGCCTCGATCAGTTCGCGCTCTCGTTTGCAGCAGTCGCCGGGATCATCGGCCTGCTGGCCGGGTTCGCCGGCCGGGCGGGCCTGTTCCAGCGGCCCTCGCCGCGCTGGCTTTCGGCGATCATCGGCGGGGTGTTTCTGTTCGCGCTGACGCTGTTTGTGATGCTGTTCATCAACCAGTCGGTCGACGCCGACGGCAACACGGTGCTGCCCGCCGCCGGCGACCTGTTCGCGCAGCAGCCGATCGTGTTCATCGTGGCGATCCTCGCCGGGCTGGCCGCCGGCTACTTCGTGCTGAAGAACGCCGGCTACGCTGGCCTGGCTGGTCTGGTGACGGGCGTGGTGGCGGCGATTGTATCGGCGCCGATTGCGGCCTACCTGTTCGGCGGCGTCACCGGCGCCGGCACCGACGCGCTGGTGGCGGCATTCCGCGCCAGCGGCGCGAGCATCATCGCTTCGGCCTTTGCGCAAGGCACGGTCTCCGACCCGTTCGACAAGATGACGTCGTTCATGATCGTCTATCTGATCATTCAGTCGCTGCCGCGCCGCCTGCTCCAGCGCTTCCCCAATGCGCGCGCGGCCGAGGCCGCCACGCTGGCCCGGCCGGCCGCGAGCCGCTAGCCCGGCTGCACCTCTGCTGCTTCGCCTGGCCGCCCAGGAGGCATGGCCTGCCTCCTGGGCGGCTCGTATATTAGCGCATCGCTATGCAATCAAGCTATTTCCCCGGCACAAGCGTACTGCACCGCCTGCACCCGCTTACCAAGCTGGCCGCAGCGGCGTTGATCCTGGCAGCCACCTACCTGCTGCCCGGCGCGCTCACGCCGCTGCTGCTGTTCGCGCTGGTGGCCGCGCTGGCGGCCAGCGCCGGCGTGGCCAGCTCGATCCTGCGCACCGTCGCGCGGGTGGTGCTGCCGGTGTCGATCTCGCTGTTCCTGATCCAGGGCATCCTGTTCCCGCCGGCCGGCGCTACGCCGCTGCCGCTTGGGCCGATCACGCTGACGCGCGAAGGGCTGCTGTTTGCTTACCTGATCAGCATGCGCCTGGTGGTGCTCAGCGCGGTGGTGCTGCTGCTGCTGCGCGTCACCCACCCGGCCGATCTGGTGTACGCGCTGACGCAGCGCGGCCTGCCGCGCAGCATCGGCTATATTCTGCTGGTGTCGGTGCAGATCGTGCCCGACATGAGCGCGCGCGCCACCGCCATCCTCGAAGCCCAGCGCTCGCGCGGCCTTGAAACACAGCGCGGATTCTTCCGGGTGCGCGGGATCGTGCCGCTGATCGGCCCGCTGGTGGTCGGCGCGCTGGTCGATGTCGAAGAGCGCGCGATGGCGCTCGAGTCGCGCGCCTATACCGCGCCTGGCCCCAAAACCAGCTTGCGCCAGCTGTTCGATACCCCGGCCCAGCGCGCCGCGCGCGTGCTGCTGCTGCTGGCGCTGCTGGCGCTGATCGGCTGGCGGCTCTATACGGTGTTCGCATAGCATTACAACCGGTAGATCGCCCCGCTACGCCCTCGACGCAATGCATTGGAAAGCTGGTTTGAGCCATGCCTGATCCAATAATCTCGCTGCACAATATCTCCTTTACCTACGCGATCGGCACACACCCGGCGCTGCGCGAGCTCGACCTAGAGGTGCCAGCCGGCCAGATCTGCGGCGTGGTTGGGCGCGCCGCCGCCGGCAAGAGCACGCTGTGCGCGCTGTGCGCCGGCTTCATCCCGAACTTCTACGAGGGCGCGTTTAGCGGCAGCGCGCAGATCGACGGCCAGGACGTGGTGCAGCGCCCGGTGGCCGATCTGGTGCGCCACGTCGGCCTGGTCGGCAGCAATGCTTTCAGCCAGATCTCGGGCGCGCGCTTCACAGTCTACGAAGAGATCGGCTTCGCGCTCGAGAATATCGGCCTGCCGCGCGACGAGATCATCGAGCGGATTGAGTGGGCGCTCGAGGCGCTCCAGCTCGCCGATCTGCGCGACCGCTCGCCGTACGCGCTTTCCGGCGGGCAGCAGCAGCGCCTGGTGCTGGCTGCCACGCTGGCGATGCGCCCGCCGGTGCTGGTGCTCGACGAGCCGACCGCCCAGCTCGACCCGCCGACGATCGCGAGCTTGGCCGAGCTGCTGCGCGGCCTCAGCCGCCAGGGCACGACGATCCTGTTCGCCGAGCACCGGCTTGAATGGGCCGCGACTCTCGCCGATCGCGTGGTGGTGCTCGACGAAGGCATGGCCATTGCGGATGGCCCACCCGCCAGCGTACTGACCAACCCGCTGCTGCTCGAGCGCGCGATCGGCTGGCCGCGCCCAACGACGATCGCCGCCGCCGCGCGCCGCCTCATGGACGAGATGAAGTCGGATGCGATCGGCATCGTGCTTGATCCCGCCAACCTCGCCGAACAGGCGGCACCCGACGAGCGCCGCAGGATCATCGCCGAAGCAATCGATACGCTCGCGGGCCGCATCATCATGGCCCATGCCAAGGACCGCACGGCCACGGGCGAGGTTGCGGCACCGGGGCAGGGTGCCATCAACTTTGCCCATTTCCTCTCCGCCTTGCGTGCCTCCGGCTTTGATGGGCCATTGGTCGCCCATGGCTTCGGTGCGGGCGAGGCGAAGGACGTGGCCACCTTCCTCCGCCGCCAGCGCGCCGCCCTGTCATGAAGGGCTTCCGTCAGCACAGCCTACGCCGCGATGGCATCGCGCTCACCCTCCACGTGCAGGAGGGCGAGGGACCGCTGATGAGCACCACCGGATTATTGGCATCCATGGTGGTGAAGTGGAGGCTTGTCCGGAGACTGCGGAGGCTCTCGACGGCCATGTCGTCGGCGGCGCCATGAGGGACCTGCAGGGCCGGGTTGCTGACCGGTACGACTCGGTGACGCCGCCCCGTGTTGAACCTATGGAACAGGAAAGGCACTTGCCTGGGCACGACGGCCGAGCGGCGCACCTGAGGAGGTGCCACCTGCCGGCTCGTCGAGATTCATCGGCGTGTCGACCCCGCCCGGGTGCACGGAGTTGACCCGGATGCGCAGCGGCGCCAGGTCGATGGCCGACGCCTTCGTGAGGCCGGTGAGGCCGAACTTCGACGCCACGTAGGCGGCGGTGTTCGGCGTGCCGGTGAT